>NZ_JAELTI010000074.1 GCF_016428755.1 Allobosea sp. ASV33 | reverse complement strand
CCCCCCCCCCCCCCCCCCCCCCCCCCCCCCCCCCCCCCCCCCCCCCCCCCCCCCCCCCCCCCCCCCCCCCCCCCCCCCCCCCCCCCCCCCCCCCCCCCCCCCCCCCCCCCCTTTTAATGCTCCGGCGACCACCGAGATCTACACCGAAGGTTAATCGTCGGCAGCGTCAGATGTGTATAAGAGACAGCTGCTGCGCAGATGCGGGAAGACAGCGGTTCTCAGCGGATGTAGCGCTCCGGCCGGAACGGCGTCGGGTTGATCGGCGGCTTCTCGCCGCAGGCCATGGCGGCGATCATTTCGCCGGTGATCGGCCCGGTCGAGAAACCGATATGCTGATTGCCGAAGGCGAGCCAGAGGCCGGGATTGCCGGGCGCCTCGCCGATCATCGGCAATGAATCCGGCAAGGTCGGGCGCGCACCGCGCCAGGTTTCGCCGACGACCTCGCCGAGCGGGAAGGCCTCGCGGGCCGACGCCGTCGCGCTGTCAATCTGGCGGTGATCGTCGGCCGCGTCGCGGAAGGAGAGGTCGACGCCGCTGGTGATGCGAAAGCCCTGCTCCATCGGCGCCATGTAATAGGCGCCGTCAACATCGTAGACCGGGCGTAACAGGCCGGTGCCGGCGGCCGGCTTGAGATGGCGGTGGTAGCCGCGCTCGACATCGAGCTTCGGATCGATCCCGAGCGGCTTTAGCAGATCGCCGCTCCAGGGGCCGAGCGCCACGACCGCTAGATCGGCCTCAAACGAGCCCGAAGCGGTGCTCGCGCGCCAGCCATTGCCATTACGGGTGAGCCCGGTGATCGCGGCCTGTTCGATCCGGCCTCCACGCTCGGCAAAGAGCGCCGCGTAGGCTTCGGTGACAGCGCCGGGGGAATCGACCGAGCCGACGCAAGGAATCAGGAGCCCGGCCGGGAAGATCGGGTTCAGACTGGGCTCGATGCCGGAAATGCCTTGCCGGTCGAGGATTTGCGACTCGATGCCGTGGCTCTTCAGGAAATCATGCTCGGCCCGGGCGGCGTCATGGCCGGCCTCGCTGCGCCAGAGCTTGATCGTGCCGGTCTCGCGCAGGCGATGAGAAACTCCAGCCTCGGCCATCAGAGTGCGGTGGCGCTCGACGGTGCTCGCCGTCAGCGCCTGCAAGGCGGCGATGCGGGCCTTGGCCTGCGAGGGCCGGGCCTCCCAGAGGAAGCGCAAGAGCCAACCCGGCCGGGTGAAGGCGCGGGTCCAGCTCAGGTTGAGCGCCGGGTGGCGGTTGCCGAGATAGCCCGTGATCTTGGCGTAGAGGGAGGGGTTGTTGAGCGGCACGATCGAGGAGGCCGCGAGCACGCCAGCATTGCCGTAGGAGGTCTCGCGGCCCGGTGCCTTGCGGTCGATCAGTGTGACCGCGATGCCGCGCTTCTGGAGCGCGAGCGCGCAGGAGACGCCGACCATGCCGGCGCCGAGAACGAGAGCTGTACGGGTCAAGGCGATGTCGATCCGGCTTCGGCCGGCTCCTTCAGCCAATGGTCGAGAAAGGCGTCGAGCCAGAGCCGGATCGCCGGATCATGCTGGAACCAACCGGGGATATGGGTATGGCCGAGCTGGGCGCCGGGCATCAGCGTGCGCTCATAGCCGCGCACCGACCAGCGATACATCATCGCCGGCGTCACCTCCGGATGGAACTGGATGCCATAGGCCTTGGAGCCGGTGCGGATGGCCTGGACCGGGAAATCGCCGCCGGTCGCCAGGCACTCCGCCCCGTTCGGGCAGTCGAAGCCGTCGCGGTGCCATTGATAGACGGTGCCGGGCCAGGTGAAGCCGGCCGCCGTGGCATGAGAACGACCGCTTTCGGTGATCCCGAGCGGGTAATAGCCGACCTCGGCGCGGCCCTCGCCATGGGTATAGACGCGCGCGCCCATATGCTTCGCCAGCATCTGTGCGCCCAGGCAGATGCCGAGGAAGGGGGCGTCCTCCTTCAGGCAGGTGCCGATCCAGTCGATCTCGGTCTTGATGAAATCCTCGGGATCGTTCGCGCCCATCGGCCCGCCAAAGATCACCGCGCCGGCATGCTCCCGCATGGTCTGCGGCAGCGCATCGCCGAAGCGCGGCTTGCGGATGTCGAGGGTATGGCCCCGCGCCTGCAGGAGGCGGCCGACACGCCCGGGTGTCGAATGCTCCTGATGCAGCACGACCAGCACCGGCTTGCGCGCGGGACCCGACGTGCGGGCGGTGAGGGGAGAGCGGGTGCGGCCGGCCGGGCGCAAGGGGAAGGCGTGGTCGTTCATCACGGACTTCAAGGTCGCTCGCGCGTGACGTTTGGGAGAGACGGCGCGCGAAGCCATGCCAGATCGCCCCCGAGCATGCGGTTCCAGACGGAACGAAGCAAGCAATTTATGCGCCGGAATGCGGCAATCGTCCGGCAATGCTCACGGTGCTTGTCCGGCCACGGATGGTCGCAAGGAGCGCTTCACTTGACGTCCGCCACCGTATCTGAGATGAGAATGAACGTTCATTCTCATTATCTTGAGCTCCGATGTCACCTGTGGTCCCCGCCTCGACGTCCGAATTCGCCCTGTCGGAACGGCATATCCGCATCCTTGATGCGGCCGAGCGCGTCTTCGCGCGCGCCGGTTTCCATGCCGCGACGATGCAGGATGTCGCGGCCGAGGCCGGCATGAGCCCGGGCAATCTCTACCGCTATTTCTCGTCGAAGGACGCCATCATCGCGGGCATGACCGAGCGGGACCGCAGCCTGATCGCAGAGGATTTCGGCAAGCTCTGCCCGAAGAACGGCTCACTGCTCGACCAGCTCGAGGCGCTCGGCCGCAAGCATCTCGTGGAGCAGCCGCGCGAGAAGGCGGTGATCGCCGTGCAGATCTGGGCCGAAGCGGCGCGCAATCCCGGGATGGCGCGGATGTGCTCGGAGATCGAGAGCACCGTGATCGAAGGGCTTGCCGCGGCGATCAGCGAGGCCAAGGCCAACGGCGAATTGCCGCCGCGGCTCGACGAAGGCCGCTTCCTGATGGCGGTCTCGATGATGGCGGACGGCTTCTTCTGCCGGCGCGCGATGGACCCGACTTTCGACATCGCCGCCGCTGCCGACACGCTCTTCACCGGCATGCGTCAGCTCTCCCAGACCATGCTCCTGCCCGAAACGGAGACGCAGCCGTGATCTCTGCCTCTCCCGGGCTTTCCCAGCTTCCGTCCGGCCGGATGGCCGCAACAGGATCTTCTCCGATGTCCCTTCGTTCGATCGTTCCGCTCTCCGCGATGATCGCTCTTGGCCTGCTGGCCGCGCCGCTGCCGGCCCGGGCCGAGACGGCCAAGCAGCAGGCGCCGTCCGCCGCAGCCGGGCCGTCCGTCACGGTGACGCAGGCGCAGACCACCGAGATCGTCCAGAGCGTGGTCGTCTCCGGCTCGATCGTCGCGCGCGACGAGATCCTGGTCGCGCCGGAGGTCGACGGGCTCTCGATCATCGAATTGCTGGCGCAGGAGGGCGACAAGGTCGCACGCGGGCAGGTCCTGGCGCGGTTGAACCGGACGACGCTCGAGGTCCAGAAGTCGCAGAACGATGCCCAGGTCGCCCGTGCCGAGGCGCTGATCGCGCAGGCCAAGGCCCAGATCGCCGAGGCCGACGCCAATGTCGTCCAGGCTAACAATGCCTTCGACCGGACCAGGGCCCTGCGCGAGAGCGGCAATACCAGCATCGAGACATTCGACCAGCGAGCTGCTGCCGCCCGCTCCGGCGAGGCACGGGCCAATTCGGCCCGGCAGGCGCTGGCGATCGCCACTGCCGATCTCGCTCTGGCCCAGGCGCAGGGCAAGGACATTACCGTCAAGCTGGCGCGTACCGAGATCAAGGCGCCGCGCGCCGGCACCATCAGCCGGCGCACGGCGCGGCTGGGCGCGATGGCGAGCATGCTGCCGCAGAGCGACCCGCTGTTCCGGATCATCGCCGATGGCGCGGTCGAGCTGGAGGCGCAGGTCGCGGAGGTCGAGCTTCCCCGGCTCAAGCTTGGGCAGGCCGTCGCGGTGACGCCGGCCGGCGCCAAGGAAGCCCTGGTCGGCAATATCCGGCTGATCATGCCGGAGGTCGACAAGGCGTCGCGGCTCGGCCGCGTGCTCGTCGCGCTCGACGGCAATCCGCCGGTCGCGATCGGCTCCTTCGCGCGCGGCGTCATCGAGACCGGCCGCAAGCGTGCGGTCACGCTGCCGCTTTCGGCGATCACCTATAACCGTTTGGGCGCGACCGTTCAGTCGGTAAAGGACGGCAAGGTCACGACCAAGCCGGTGACGCTCGGACTCGTCGGCGATGGCCGTGCCGAGATCGCGAGCGGCATCGCCGACGGCGAGACGGTCGTGGCGCGCGCCGGAACCTTCGTGCGCGACGGCGACGTGATCACGCCGGTCGCGACGAACTGACGGGCGGCTGCGATGAACATCAATTTCTCGGCCTGGTCGATCCGAAAGCCGGTTCCGGCGATCCTGCTCTTCTTCGTGCTCTGCGTGCTCGGGTTGCTCGCCTTCTCGAAGCTGCCGGTGACGCGCTTCCCGAACATCGATATTCCGCTGGTCTCCGTCACGGTGACGCAGTCCGGCGCGGCGCCGGCCGAGCTCGAAAGCCAGGTGAGCAAGCGCGTCGAGGATACGGTCGCCAACATCACCGGCGTGAAGCACGTCACCTCGACGCTGACCGACGGCCAGTCGTTGACGCTGATCGAGTTCCGGCTGGAAACCAACACGGACCGGGCCGTCAACGACGTCAAGGACGCCATCGCCAAGATCCGGGCGGACTTGCCGCGAACGATCGA
Organism: Allobosea sp. ASV33; assembly: GCF_016428755.1. Taxonomy (GTDB): domain Bacteria; phylum Pseudomonadota; class Alphaproteobacteria; order Rhizobiales; family Beijerinckiaceae; genus Allobosea. Next base: position 23,323 of record NZ_JAELTI010000074.1, on the reverse strand, counting down.
CGAGCCGATCATCCAGCGCATCGATGTCGAGGGCCAGTCGATCCTGACCTATGGCGCGGCCTCGGCCGGCATGACGCTGGAGCAACTCTCCTGGCATGTCGACGATGTCGTCGCGCGCGAATTGCAGGGGCTGAAGGGCGTCGGCCGGGTCGAGCGCTATGGCGGCGTCGATCGCGAGATCCGCATCTCGCTCGATCCCGATCGGCTGCTGGCGCTCGGCATCACCGCGGGCGAGGTCAACCGCCAGATCCGCGCCACCAATGTCGATCTCGCCGGCGGGCGGGGCGAGGTCGGCGGCCAGGAGCAGGCGATCCGCACGCTCGCGGGTGCGCGCACCGTCGCGGACTTAGCCGAGACCAAGATCACGCTCTCGGGCGGGCGCGAAGTCCGCCTGAAGGAGCTCGGCCGCGTCGAGGATTCGAATTCCGAGCCGCGTGCCTTCGGCCGCCTGAACAAGAGCCCGGTCGTCACCTTCGCGGTGTTCCGCTCGAAGGGCTCGAGCGAGCTCTCGGTCAAGGACGTCGTGGCGCAGCGCGTGGGGGAGCTGAACAAGCGCTTCCCGGATATCAAGATCACGCCGATCGACGACGCCGTCGCCTATACCTACGGCAACTACAAGGCGGCGATGGAGACGCTGCTGGAAGGCGCGGCGCTCGCCGTCATCGTCGTCTTCCTGTTCCTGCGCAACTGGCGCGCGACGCTGATCACGGCGATCGCCCTGCCGCTTTCGGCCATCCCGACCTTCTGGGCGATGGAGCTGATGGGCTTCTCGCTGAACCTCGTCAGCCTGCTCGGCATCACGCTGGTGACCGGTATCCTCGTCGACGACGCCATCGTCGAGATCGAGAATATCGTCCGGCACATGAAGATGGGCAAATCGCCCTATCGCGCTGCGATGGAGGCGGCCGACGAGATCGGGCTCGCGGTCATCGCGATCACCTTGACCATCGTCGCGATCTTCGCGCCGGTCTCCTTCATGGGCGGCGTCGCCGGCCAGTATTTCCGGCAGTTCGGCCTGACGGTGGCGGTCGCGGTGCTGTTCTCGCTGCTCGTCGCGCGCCTGATCACGCCGATGATGGCGGCCTATCTGATGAAGCCGGTCCACCATGCCGATCCCAAGGATGGGTTCGTCATGCGTGGCTATGTCGGACTGCTCAAGGGCACGCTGAAGAAGCGGCGCATTCCGTTCTTCCCGCGCCTCGACGGCACCGGGGGCTGGCGGACGATGCCGTTCAACACGGCCTATGCGACGCTGATCGTCGGCTTCATGTTCCTGGTCGGATCGATCCAGGCGACGCAGATGCTGCCGACCGGCTTCATCCCGGACGAGGACACCTCGCGCGTCGTGGCGAGCGTCGAATTGCCGCCGGGCTCGACGCTGGAGGACACCCGCGTCACCACCGACAAGCTCGTCGACGCGCTGAAGACGATCCCCGAAGTGCGCGATGTCTTCGTGCTCGGCGGCGCGTCGCCGACCGGCCAGCGCGAGGTGCGCCGCGCGGCGGTCTTCATCCTGCTCAAGCCCAAGGCCGAGCGCGACATCAAGCAGAAGGAACTGAAGGTCACCATCGCCGAGAAGCTCGCCAGCGTGCCTGATGTCCGCGCCTGGTATGTCAACGAGCGCGGCGAGCGCGAGATGGCCTTCTCGATCCTGTCGAAGGATGGCGAGGCGCTCGATGCGGCGGTCGCCAAGATCGAGGCGCGGATGCGCCAGGTCGACGGCTATCTCAATGTCGCGACCGCGGGTTCGCTCAGCCGGCCGGAATTGCGCGTGACGCCGAAGCTTGAGGAAGCTGCCAATCTCGGCGTCACGCCGGAGGCGATCTCGGAAGCGGTGCGGGTCGCCACGATCGGCGATGTCGGGCCGAACCTCGCCAAGTTCAACGCGGGCGACCGGCTGGTGCCGATCCGCGTCCAGCTCGACGAGGCCGCTCGGACCGACATGCGCAATATCGCGGCGTTGCGCGTGACCAATGCGACCGGCGTCTCGATCCCGATGACGGCGGTGGCCGATATCGGCTTCGGCGAGGGGCCGAGCTCGATCGACCGCTACGATCGCGTCCGCCGCGCCCAGATCGGCGCCGACCTGAAGCGCGGCTTCGAGCTCGGCACCGCTCAGGACACGTTCCAGGAGATCGTCAAGGAGGTGGGTTTGCCGCCTGGCGTCTGGATCGCCGCGACCGGCGATGCCGAGATCCAGGGCGAGGTCGTGCAGGGCTTCATCACCGCGATGACGACCGGCCTGATGTTGGTGCTGGCGGTGCTGATCCTGCTGTTCGGCTCGGTCTTCCAGCCGATCACGATCCTGCTCTCGCTGCCGCTCTCCTTCGGCGGCGTGGTGATCGCGCTGCTCGCAACCAACAACGCGGTCTCCATGCCGGTCTATATCGGCCTGCTCATGCTGATGGGCATCGTCACCAAGAACGCGATCATGCTGGTCGATTTCGCGGTGGAGGAGGTCGGGCGCGGCAAGGACCGTTTCACGGCGCTGATCGAGGCCGGCCGCAAGCGGGCAAGGCCGATCCTGATGACCACCATCGCGATGGCGGCGGGCATGCTGCCCTCGGCCTATGGCGTCGGCGACGGCGGCGAGTTCCGCGCGCCGATGGCGATCGCGGTGATCGGCGGCCTGATCGTCTCGACCGTGCTTTCGCTGATCTTCGTGCCTTCCTTCTACATGGTGATGGACGATCTCTCGCGGGGGACCGGCTGGCTCTTCGGCCGCTTCTTCGGCAAGGCCGAGGACGAAAGCCAGTGGGAGCCGATCGACGAGCACGCGGCCCCCGCGATCGCGACGGCGGAAGCGATGTCGAAGCCGGCCCCGCCGCGCATGGCGGCGGAGTGAGGCGTCAGGGCTGGAGTTCGAGCGGGAAGGGCGTGCGTTCGTAGACCGGGAGGAGGTCGTTTTTTGTTGCGAACTCCTCCTCCCATTGATGGAGCAGGGCAGCCACGGCGGGGCGATCTCCCGCGGTGACAAGAGCTCCCAGCTCGGTGGCCTTTTCGAAGGCTGGACGCGGCCAGGATGTCATGCGCAGGTGCCAGTCCTTGATCTGCTCGTAGATGGCCGCGGCCTCGTCGAAGCGGCCGAGAGCGGCGAGGATATGGATGCGATAAGGCTCGTAGTGGTTCAGCCAGCCATTGTGTCGCGGAGCGCAAAGCTCGCCACTGGTAAGCACCATGTCATCGATCGTCCCAGCGCGACGCAACATCGACAGACCCTGATGCTCGATCGCAGTGATGGCCGCTTCGGCGAAACCCGGTTCGGACCACCGCCGAGGTCCGTCTTTGGAAAGCCAGATCGGTTCGAAGCCAAAACCATAAATAGAACCGAATGGATTGAAGGCATGCCCCATATGCCAGTTAAAGCCGGGGTAGTCCGCACTGCTGCTTCGCTCGATGGAAATCGCCCGATACACATGGCGCATCGGCTTCAGTATAATGATCGGGCCCCTGACAATGATATCGTCATGGCGTGAAGCGAGTTGCTCAAAAAGCGCCCTGATCTGCTTCTTCGTCGTCATTGTCTCGGCCTGACCTCCATGACAATGATCCGTCGAACAGGATTGAACCCTAATTTTATGGCACTCGCCAAGATATCAGCTCGCCGGTCGGGCAAGCCGGCTTTGCCGGTTTTGAGATCATAGACGCAAAGAGTGCCATCATCCCGGTATTCATAGGCGTCGACACGGATCGACCGCGGATACCCATAAGGCACCTCTTGGCTGTTAACGCCCTCAATGCGTTCTTTGAGGAATGATCGTTCGGCTCGGAAACGGAAGTCGTTTAGATCGTTGACATATTGCGCAAAGCGCGTGTGGATATCCGTTCCATAAACTGTTCGTGACGGGTAAAGCTCAGGGGAGCCGGCAGCATTGGCGGCGCGATCGGCTAACTCCCTGACATCCGGCAAGCGCCGGCAGGCCAGCTCGGCCTGCTCCTCTGTTATGCGCCCGGAAAAGCTGAGGTCGAACTTGCCGGTCGTGCTGTCTCCCAGCTGATACTCACGGGCGTTGAAGCCCATGACGGCCTGCTGGCCGTCGATGCCGTTGGACGGCGATTGCCAATTGAAAAGGATCGCGCCGCCGAGGAGGATCGCCGGCGCTGCCAGAAGCGGCACGAAAGCCGGCTGCACTGTCGCATCAGGCTCGGGCCCGGACGGCGTCCAGATCGTGCGGGCGACGAGCTCGCCGTCAGGGCCGCCGTGATAGATCGACTGGACGTTGCCGGTCGTCTGGAAGCTGGTCTTGTTGCCATTGGGCTCGGTGACAGTCTGGCGCTCGTCGAAGCTTACGGCGCGCGAGGCGGCATATTCCGACTGGATCGTCGTGCCCTGGCCGTCCGTGACGGTCTGCTCGAAGATCGAGCCGTCCTCGTTCCAACCCTCACCGAGCGAGGACCAGCCGGTATCGGCACCCAGCGAACTGCCATCGGGAGACAGGGGATCTGCCGGGCTGGAGCCGCCGCCTCCGCCGGCACCGCTGGTCCATTGACCGCCGCCGGCATTGCCGGAGGGGACGCGCGGCTGGCTCGTGTTGTATTTGCGACGGAGATGATCGCGCCGGATCAGGCAAAGCTCGTCGCGCAGCCGCAGCAGGCGAAGCCGGACGGCACGAAGCTCGCGATCGGCATTGGGGCGATGGAGGATCGGCATGAGGGGCTCCTGACGGGAGCCTCATTGTCATGCCGCTACGGCATGCGGGGATAAGTTGCGGCGGGCATCACCCTGCCATGGCCTGACGCCGCGCCAGCGCGTCCCGATAGGCCTGCGTCAGCTCGGCGAGCACGGATTGCTCGGGTTTCGGCGCGTCGAGATGCAGATGCCGCAGCTCCTGCATGAAACGCTCCCAGAGCGCCGGGCCGCCTTCGCTGAGCAGTTCGGCGCGGATCGAGAGTTCCTCGGTCACCGGCAGGAAGTTTCGGCCCCACTCCCCCATCGCGGCGAAGACCGGGACGAGCGCGACGCCCATCTCGGTCAGGCTGTAGATCGCCTTCTGCTTGTGCGTGGCGTCGTCGCGGCGCGAGAGCAGGCCCTTCTCGACGAGGCGCTTCAGCCGGTCGGCGAGGATGTTCGAGGCGATGCCCTCGTCCGATTTCGCCAGCATCTCGCGGAAATGCCGGCGGTTGCCGAACATGATGTCGCGGAGCACGATCAGGCTCCAGCGGTCGCCCAGGATTTCCAGCGTCAGATTGATCGGACAGCCCGAACGGCCGGTCTCGCGCATGCTTGTCTCCAAAACCGCTTGCAACATAGGAGCGGTTTCGTTACCCAACAACCGGTTGCAAATTGAAACTGGTTTTGAGCAGGCTTGTCAGGAGGGTGCGATGGCCAAGGTGATCGTCTGGAATCTGATGACTCTGGAAGGGTTCTTCGAGGGCAAGGAGAAGTGGGATCTGAGCTTCCACGGCGATGCCTGGGGCGACGAGCTCTCCGCGCTCAGCAGCGAGTTTGGCCGCAAGGCGGGGCTGCTCGTCTTCGGCCGCGTCACCTATGAGGGGATGAAGGCCTATTGGACGACGAACGAAGATGAGGGGGAAGGCGAAGTCAAGGGCTTCATGAATGCTCTGCCGAAGCTCGTGGCGTCACGCAGCCTCACCACCTCCGACTGGAACAACACCACGGTCACGGCCGATATCACCGGGGAGATCACGCACCGAAAGGCGGAAGCAGGCAAGGATATCTATGTCTTCGGCAGCGCCGAGCTGACGGAGTCGCTCCTGGCGGCGGGCCTCGTCGACGAGATCATGATCGCGGTCGCGCCGGTCACGATCGGGCAGGGCACGCCCCTGTTCAAGCCGAATGCGGAAAAGCGCCACTATGCGCTGATCGCGGCCCGTCCGCTCCAGAACGGCACCGTGATCCTGCACTATGAGGTCAAGCCGGCGGCCTGAGTGTGGCCTCAGCCGCGCCGGACCAGCAGCACGGCGGCGAGAATGGCGACGCCGCCGAAGGCCTGGACCGGGGTCGGCTGCTCGCCGAAGATCGCCCAGGCGGCGAGCACGCTGACCAGAGCCGGCCAGACCATGACGAGCGAGGCGGCGCCGGCGCCATAGCTGCCGAGCGAGAGCGTGATCAGGCCCTGGCCGAGCGCATGGGAGACGAGGCCGAGCGCCGCGACCGCAAGCCAGCCCTGCAGGCTCATCGGAACGATCTGCTCGCCTAGCATCAGCGCGGCGGCGAGGCAGAATACGGCGCAGATCGCGCTGGAGACGAGGCTGACATAGCCGGCGCCGGCCCGGTCGCGGGCGCGGCGCACCGCGAGAATGTAGGCGGCGTAGGACAGGGCCGCACCGACCGCGAGGCCGTCGCCGAAGAGATTGCCGGTCACCCGCTCGGCGCCGGTGAATTTCGGCAGCACCAGCAGGATCGCGCCGGCCACCGCCAGCATCAGCGCGCCGAGGATGCGCCGCGAGGGCTTGTCGCCGAGTAGCAGCCAGCCGCCGAGCACGACGCCGACAGGCGAGAGATTGCCGAGCAGCGAGGCATTGGCGATCGTCGTGTGGCCGAGCGCGGCGTTGTAGAGCGTGACGTCGATGCCGAAGGTCAGGCCGGCCAGCGCGACCGCGATGAAGGCGCCGCGACCGATCTTCTCGCCCGTCGGCCTGCGCTGCTCCAGAGCCGTCCAGGCGACCAGAACCGGCAGCGCGAAGAGCATGCGCCAGAAGCCGGCCGCGGCCGGGCCGACATCGGCGAGGCGCACGAAGATGCCGGAAAAGCCGATGCAGGTCGCGCCGGTGAGCAGCGCCACGAACATCGCCAGAGCGGGCGACGCGGGCCGGACGGGAATGGCGGGAGCGGACATGGTGTCTTCTGACAGATTGTGATGCCAGCTTCGGCCGCGACGGCGCGGTCTGCTCGGCTTCGTTCGGTCCGTGATATAGGCCGCTTCCTTCAATCGGAAAAACGGATTATTCTGATTTAACCATTCTTAAAACCGATCGATCGCGAACGTCCCAAGGAGGCACGACATGACCGCTCATTTCGACCTCGCAGCGCTCGGCATGCTGGTGGCCGTCGCGGAGACCGGTGGCTTCACGGCGGCGAGCGCCCGGCTCGGCCGGACGCAATCGGCGATCTCGGTGCGCATCCAGGACCTGGAGAGCCAGCTCGGCCACAAGCTGCTGGAGCGTTCGCGCCGTGGCGTCACGCCGACCGATGCGGGCGAGCGCCTGATCGCCCATGCGCGGCGCCTGCTCGCCGTCGAGCGTGAGGCGCTGGCCGATCTTGCCGGCGAGACGCCGACGGGCCGCCTGCGCATCGGCGTACCCGACGACTACATGGACGCCTATCTCAGGCCGTTGATCGCGCGCTTTGCGGTCGAGCATCCCAAGGTCGAGCTCGAGGTCGTCTGCGATATCTCGAAGCGGATCGAACCGGCGCTCAAGGCCGGCGAGCTCGACCTCGCCGTGGTCACGCAGGATCCGCATCGGCCCCTCGGCGAGATGCTCCGGCGCGAGCCGATGATCTGGGTCGCGGCGCGCGGCCACCGGCCGGAACTGCAGGAGACGTTGCCGCTCGCGCTGTTCTCCGAAGGCTGCCGGGCGCGGCCGCGCATTTTGGGGGCGCTGAACAGCGCCGGCAAAGCGCACCGGCTGGTCTTCTCCTGCTCGCATACCTCCGGCGTGCTCTCGGCGGTGGAGGGCGGCTTCTGCGTCACGGCGATCACCGAGAGCGCCGTGCCGCCGTCGCTGCGGCGTCTTGGTGCCGCCGAAGGGCTGCCGCCGCTGTTCGAACTCACCGTTGGGCTGATCATGGCGCCGCGTCCCGGGCTTGCGGCACAGCGCTTCGCCGATTCGCTGCGCGAGGAGATGAGCGCTTTCCGCCAGGCGGCGTGATCGGGTCCATTGCCCTTCGGCCTCGCGATCACTAGTGAGAAGCCATGAAATTCCTCGACCAAGCCAAGATCTATGTGAAGGCGGGTGACGGCGGCGCCGGCTGCGTCTCCTTCCGGCGCGAAAAATTCATCGAGTTCGGCGGGCCCAATGGCGGCGACGGCGGGCGCGGCGGCGATATCGTCATCGAATGCGTGCAGGGCTTGAACACCCTGATCGATTTCCGCTTCCAGCAGCATTTCAAGGCCAAGACCGGCGAGCACGGCATGGGCAAGGACCGCCATGGCGCGAATTCGCCGGCGATCGTGCTGAAGGTGCCGCCGGGCACCGAGATTCTTGAGGAAGACGGCGAGACCAAGGTCGCCGACCTGACCGAACCCGGCCAGCGCTTCGTGCTGTGCAAAGGCGGCAATGGCGGCTTCGGCAATGCCTATTTCAAGACCGCGACCAACCAGGCGCCGCGCCATGCCAATCCCGGCCTGCCGGGCGAGGAGCGCTGGGTCTGGCTGCGCCTGAAGCTGATCGCCGATGCCGGCCTCGTCGGCCTGCCCAATGCCGGCAAGTCGACCTTCCTGGCCACCGTCACGGCGGCGAAGCCGAAGATCGCCGATTATCCGTTCACCACCCTGCATCCCGGCCTCGGCGTAGTGCGCGTCGACGGGCGCGAGATGGTGCTGGCCGACATCCCCGGCCTGATCGAGGGCGCGCATGAGGGCCATGGCCTCGGCGACCGCTTCCTCGGCCATATCGAGCGCTGCCGCGTGCTGCTGCATCTGGTCGAGGGCACTAGCGAACATGCCGGCAAGGCCTACAAGACCGTCCGCGAGGAATTGGAGGCCTATGGCGAGGGGCTGGCCGACAAGCCGGAGATCGTCGCGCTCTCCAAGGTCGACGCGCTGACGCCGGACGTGCTCAAGGAACAGGTCGCGCGCCTGAAGCGCGCGGCCAAGCGCATGCCGATCATTCTCTCGTCTGCCTCGGGCGAAGGCGTGGACGCGGCCCTGCGCGCGCTTTTCGCGGTGGTCGAAGAAGCCCGCCGCGAGGAAGAGCGCGAGAGCGCCCCGGTCGAGGAGACCGGCTGGCGGCCCTGAGGCTTCCAGTTTCTTTTCGGAAACTCTTCGTCATCCCGGACAAGCCGCGTCAGCGGCGCCGATCCGGGATCCATCGGAGGGCGTTACGCTCCAGGATGGATCCCGGGTCAAGCCCGGGATGACGGCGCAGTGACTGGCCGCGCAGCCCGTATGATCAGGCTCGGGAAGAAATCCGCGAGCATCCTCCGTCAGATCAGGGCACCGCGCGCGGCGACCGGCCAGAGCGCTTCGACATGGGCATCCGGCCCATGCAGGCCGCGGACGCAGACATACCAGTCGTGCAGGTTGACCGTCGGGTCGCAATGGCCGGGGATCAGCAGCAGACGGTCGCCGCGATGCGGCACCGCGACGGGGTCACCGGTCAGGACGCCGTGCTCGTCGGAGGGCTTCGTGTAGATCACGCCGTCGCGGCGGAAGGGCACGGGCATGCCGGAATCGACGGCTGCGGCCTTGTGGCCGGCATCGACGATGGCGCGGTCCGGAACCGGCTTGCTCATCACCCCGGCAAGGACGAAGAGTGCGTGCTCGAAGCTGCGGAAGGGCGCGCCGTCGGCCTGGCGGTTGCGGGCGTAGTCGGCATCCATGAAGATGTAGGAGCCGGGCTGGATCTCGTTCCAGATGCCGGACTGCGTCTCCAGCTCATGCGTGCCGGTGCCGGCGCCGGTGACGATTTCGCTGGGCAAGCCGTGATGCTTGAGCCGCTCGACCGTGTTGCGGGCGGCCAGGCCGGCGCGCTCGATCGCCTCGCGCCGCTCGTCGATCGAGCGCATGTGCTGGGCCGAGCCGTGATAGGCGTGGATGCCGGCGAAGCGCAGGGTGTTGGAGCGCGCGATCGCCTCGGCCAGCCGGACGGCGCCTTCGCCGGGCGCAACGCCGCAGCGCCGGCCGCCGACATCGATCTCGACATAGACATCGAGCGTCACGTCGTTGCGGGCCGCCGCTTCCGCCGCCTCGCGCACGCCGTCGGGATGGTCGACGCAGAGGCCGATCTTCGCCGAGCGGGCAAGCCGGGCGAGACGATCGAGCTTGGCTGCGCCGACGATCTCGTTGGTGACCAGCACGTCGCCGACGCCGCCCGCGACCAGCACTTCCGCTTCACCGACCTTCTGGCAGCACTGCCCGACCGCGCCATGGGCGATCTGGCGCAGCGCGATCTCCGGGCTCTTATGCGACTTGGCGTGCGGCCGGAGCCGGATGCCATGAGCCTGCGTGAAAGCCGCCATGGTGACGAGATTGCGCTCGAACGCATCGAGATCGAGCACGAGGGCAGGTGTTTCGATCTCGGCGAAGCTCTGGCCGGGCTGAGCCGGCGGGGAAAGCGGCATGAAGTCTCCTGAGTCGGTTGTGGCCATGGGAAGACAGCTTCGTGTTCGTAGCAAGGCCCCTCCGCCATGTCCCGGCATGCGCCAGTGGCGCTTGCCGGGCGGCCATGATAGGCCCCCGGCATGAAGATCGGCCGCGTCACCGACGATACCCTCGCGCTCTTTGCCCGTGTCTGGCGCGAGCAGATCAGGTCCTATCTCCCGCAGATGCTGATGATTCTCGGGCTCGTCGTGGTCATCGCGGCGACGACGAGCTTCTATCCGCTCCTGATCAAGGCGGCGTTCGACGCCTTCGCCGATCCGCTGACGGCCGAATCGACCGGCTTCGTCCGGCGCATGGAACGGCTCGTCTCGAAATCGATCGGCTACGAGATCGGCGTGATCAACGCGGTCGCGACCGTCGTCGTGATCGTAACCGCGATCAAGGGCTTCTCGCTGCTCGCCCAGACGGTGATGACCAACAATGTCGTCAGCCGCATCGAGGCCGACATGCAGACCGCGCTCTACGGCCATCTGATCGATGCCGACCTTGCGCAGCTCCAGCGAGAGAATCCAGCCTCGCTCACGCAGCGCTTCACCACCGATTTCACCTTCGTCAAGGAAGCGCTGACGCGCATCGTCAACATCGCCATCCGCGACGTGGTCACCGCGATCGCGCTGGTGGGCGCGCTGATCTGGATCGACTGGCAGATGACGCTGGTCGTGCTCCTGATCGCGCCGGTGATCGCCCATCCGATCGGCCGGATCGGCCGCAAGCTCCGGCGCATGGCCAATTCGCAGCAGGAACAGACCGGCCTGATGGCCAATCTCGTCACCGAGAGCCTGCAGGGCGCGCGCGTCGCCAAGACCGATCGGCTCGAACCTTATCTGAAGGAGCGGGCCGCCAATGCCTTCGAGACGATCCGGGCGCTCAAGATGAAGGCGGCCAATGCGCGCGGGCGGCTCGACCCGCTGCTCGAGGTCGGCGGCGGCATCGCTGTCGCGGGCGTGCTGGCGGCGATCGGCGTGCGCATCACCTCCGGCAATTCGACGGTCGGCGACTTCACCGGCTATGTCTCGGCGCTGCTGCTCGCGGCCCAGCCGATGCGTTCGCTGGGGAATCTCAACGCCATCGTCCAGGAGGCCGGGGCCTCGTTGAAGCGCTACTACGCGCTGATGGACGAGAAGCCGCAGGTGCTCGACCGGCCGGATGCGAAGCCGCTCGCGGTTACCGCCGGCGAGGTCGCTTTCCGTCAGTTGCGCTTCCGCTATCGCGAGGACCAGCGCGCCCTGGAAGGCATCGACCTCGTCGCACAAGGCGGAAAGACCACGGCGCTGGTCGGCCGCTCGGGCTCGGGCAAGTCGACCCTGCTGGCGCTTGTGCCGCGGCTCTACGATCCCAGCGAGGGCCGCATCGAGATCGACGGGCAGGATCTGCGCCATGTCGCGCTGACGAGCCTGCGCCGGCAGATCGGCGTCGTCAGCCAGGATGTCGTGCTGTTCGACGACAGCGTGCGGGCCAATATCGCCTTCGGCCGGCCGGAGGCTTCGCTGGACGAGATCATCGCCGCCGCGAAGGCGGCAGCGGCGCATGAGTTCATCATGGCGATGCCGGGTGGCTACGACGCCCCGGTCGGCGAGCGCGGCCACAAGCTCTCGGGCGGCGAGCGCCAGCGCATCGCGATCGCGCGCGCCGTGCTGAAGAACGCGCCGATCCTGCTGCTCGACGAGGCGACGAGCGCACTCGACACGGAATCCGAGCGGCTGGTCCAGCAGGCTTTGGCGGGGCTGATGAGGGGGCGCACGACCATCGTCATCGCGCACCGGCTCTCGACCATCCGCGAGGCGGACATGATCGTGGTGATGGACGAGGGCAAGGTCGTCGAGACCGGCAGCCATGACGAATTGCTGGCGCGCGACGGCGCCTATGCCCGCTTGCACCGGATGCAGTTCCTGGAGGGCTGAGCGCCGGCCGTTGCCGGTTCCTAGCGGCAGAAATCGGCGCCGCCGGCTTCCCAGAATGCTTTGCCGGATTCAAGGGCGGGCACGGAGGGCCGCGGCTTGCGGCCGGGCAGGTCGGCCGGGACAGGCTTGACCTGCTCCCACCAGCCATGGGCGCATTCCGAGCGGAAGGCCATCTGGTCGGAGATCGAGGTGCCCTCCTGCTCCAGAACGGTGTCGAGCGCCGCGCAGGCCTCGCGTAAGCGGTTATCGTGTTGGTCGCTGGGATCGTTGGCGTAGTCGTGGAAGGCTTCGGTGAAAGCCGCCATTTCGCGGGCGATATGCGGCCAGTCGGAGCGCTGGAGGCTCCAGGCACCCATCCATTCGCGCACGACCGTCTCGACCGCTTCGGCCTTTGGCTTGTCCTTGACCTTGCGGGCGGTGGTCAGCATGTGGCGCATCAGTTCGGCGCGGGCATGGGCGTGGCGGGCTCGTAGGGCCGCCTCCTGCATCTGCGCGATGGCTTCCGCCGCTTCCTGCTGCAGCGTTTCGACGAAATGCGGCATGGTCTGGTCTCTCAGGGCAACGTGGCGAGGCGTTCGATCATCCGCTCGAACAGCTCATGGGCCTTTACGGCTGCGACGACATGGGCGTTGGGCTGGCGCCTGAGGCGGCCGTTCCAGTCGATCGTGGTGCGCCCGCGCAAGGGGCCGTCGCCGGTCTCGACCGCGACGAAGCAGTCGCGGCCGTCGAACAGCTCAGGCCAGAGCAGGAAGGCGATGACGCAAGGGTCGTGCATCGGGTGGCCGTTCGAGCCGAGCCCGCCGGGGCGCGGGCGGGTCAGCATGCCGTGAACGGCCTTGCCCGTCGCCGTGCCGGATGCGCCGATGCGGGCGATCTGGTCATGGCTGGCGATGGCCTGGAGCGTAACGCCGAGGCCGAACATCACGATCGGCCGGCCGCAACCAAAGACCACCGCCGCCGCATGCGGGTCGACATAGGTGTTGAACTCGGCGGCGGGCGTGATGTTACCTAGACCGATGGCGCCGCCCATCAGCACGATGCGCTTCACCTTCGGCAGGATGTCGGGTGCCAGCCGGAAGGCGAGCGCGAGATTGGTCAGCGGTCCGAGCGGGCAGAGCGTGATGCCGTCCGCGGGTGCCGCGCGGCAGATATCGATGATCGCTTGCACGGCATGGCCGGGCGCAGCCGCGCTCCTCGGCTGGGGCAAGTCGGCGCCGGCCAGCCCATCGGGGCCGCAGACGAACTCAGCGGTTTCGAGCGGAAAGACCAGTGGGCCTTCGGCGCCGCGATAGACCGGGATGTCAGCACGGCCGGCGAGATCGCGGATGCGCAGCGCATTCACTGTCGTCTGCGCGACCGGGACATTGCCGGCAACGGTGGTGACCGCCCTGAGATCAATCCGCTCGGCGCTGGCGAAGGCGAGCAGCAGGGCGACGGCATCGTCCTGGCCCGGATCGGTGTCGATGATGATGGCTTCGCGCATCTCAGGCCGCCTTGGCTTTTCCGGCCATGATCATATGGGCGATGTCGTCGGCGCCGAGGCCGCCGAGCGGCCGATCGACATATTTGCGGCCGGCGCCCATGATCACGACGCGGTCGGCCAGCGCCACGACATCGCGCATATTGTGGCTGATCAGGATGACGGTGCGCCCGTCGGCCTTGAGCTTGCGGATGAGGTCGAGGACGAGCGCGCTTTCCTTGACGCCGAGGGCTGCGGTCGGCTCGTCCATGATGATGATCTCGGCATTCCAGCGCAGCGCGCGGGAGATTGCCACCGCCTGGCGCTGGCCGCCCGAGAGCCGCTCGACCGGCCGGGTCATGTCGGTGACGGCGGCCGAGAGCTGCGCGAGATAGCGCTGCGATTCCGCGATCATCTTCTTCTTGTCGAGGATGCGCAGGAAGGGCAGCAGCACGGGCTTGGTCAGCTCGGAGCCCATGAAGACGTTCTGGGCGATGGAAAGGCGCGGTGCCAGCGCAAGGTCCTGGTAGATCGTCGCGACGCCGTTCTCCAGCGCATCATGCGGCGAGGCGAAGGTCACCGGCTTGCCGCGCAGGCTGATCGTGCCGCTCGTCGCATCCTCGGCGCCGGAGATCACCTTGATCAGGCTCGACTTGCCGGCGCCGTTGTCGCCGCAGAGCGCCACGACCTCGCCCTTGAAGATGTCGAGATCGACATCGCGGACGGCGACGACCGGGCCATAGGCCTTGCCGATGCCGCGCAGCGAGAGGAGGGGGGTAGACGATTGCCCGGGATCGGTGGTCTGCATCTCGCGCTCCTTCCTTCTCCCCTTGGGGGAGAAGGTGGCCCGGCGTCAGCCGGGTCGGATGAGGGAATGACGGGCGGGAGCGGAGCTAGTCCGCCCTCATCCGTCAGCGCTTCGCGCTGCCACCTTCTCCCCCGAGGGGAGAAGGAAGAGCACTCACTTCTTCAGGAACTGCTGGACGTTGTTCTTGTCGACCAGCACGGCTTCCGTGAAGAGATAGGGGCCGGAGGTGATGCTCTCCTTCGGCTTCTTCTCGACGACGATCGCCTGGATGGCGTCGACAGCCTGCTTGCCCATCTCGTCGAAGGGCACGGCGACGGTCGCCATCAAGGTCGAGTTCGGGTCGGCGATGCGCTCGTAGCTTTCCTTGCCGCCATCGACCGAGACCAGCGGGATCTGGCCCTTCTTCACGCCTTGGGCCTGCAGCAGGTCGTCGATGATATAGGCCTGGCCATCGAACGAGGCCCAGATGCCGTTGATCTTGCCCTGGTTCTGCAGCAGCAGCGCCTGCATGCCGGCGCGGACATCGTCGCGCCAGCTCTGGGTGCGGGCCATCGAGAACTTGCCGAGCTCCTTCACCGCCTGGTTCTCGGC
Source organism: Allobosea sp. ASV33 (assembly GCF_016428755.1). Lineage (GTDB taxonomy): Bacteria > Pseudomonadota > Alphaproteobacteria > Rhizobiales > Beijerinckiaceae > Allobosea. The sequence continues at coordinate 8,278 of NZ_JAELTI010000074.1, read as the reverse complement.
GAGGACGGCATCGAGCAGACGCCCGCGGATGCGCGAGGCGACGTTGAGGTCGAAGCGGGCCGAGACGATGTTGCCCTGGTAGCCGAGCTGGCCGAGCAGGTAGAGCGCGGCATCGGCACCGACCTTGTACTCGTTGGTCTGGATGTCGAAGAGCGCGTGCGGGCTCGAGCCCGACTGCACGGTGATGACCGGGATCCTGGCATCCTTCGCCGCCTTGAACTGGGCGTCGGCCTCGACCGGCTTGCCCATGGCGATGATGATGGCATCGACCTTCTTGGCGATCAGCGCGTCGAACTGCTCGGCATGCTTGGGCAGCGCGCCTTCCGAGTTCAGCAGCGTGACGTTCCAGCCCTTGGCCTTGGCTGCAGCCGCGGCGGCATTGGCGACGCGGGCATGCGTCTCCGAGGTGAACTGGAAGCCGATGATGCCGACCTCGAAGGCGCTCGCGGACTGGCCGAGCGCGACGAGCGCCGCGGCGGCGACCAGTAATTTCTTGAACCCGAACATGAAACGCACTCCCCTTATTCCGCTTATCGTTGCCGAAATCAGACCTTGAACGCCGCCTTCTTCATCGCGCTGGCCGAGAAGGCGACTGAGCCGATGATGATCGCGCCGAGCACGATGTCCTGGATGTAATAGGGCGCGCCCATCAGCACCAAGCCGTTGCCGAGCACCTTGAGCACCAGCGCCGCAAAGACCGTGCCGGGGATGTTGGGCTTGCCGGGCTCGAACATGGTCATCCCCAGCAGCACGGCGGCGATGGCGTAGAGCAGATAGTCGCCGGCCATGTTCGGCGCGGCCGAGGACAGGTTGGCCGCGAGCAGCATGGCCATGAGTCCGGCGAAGACGCCGGAGAGCAGGAGGCCGATGCGCTTCATCCGGGCGGTGGCGATGCCGGCCAGCCGCGCCGCCTCGTCCGCCTCACCGGTCGCGACCATATGCGCGCCGGTGCGGGTCCATTTGACGAGGCCATAGGCGAAGAGCGTCGCGCCCGCCATCCAGAGCACGAGATTGGGGATGCCGAAGGAGTAGCCACGGGCCAAGCCCGTGAAGCCGACCGGCCAGCGACCGACGAAGGCGACGCCCTGCGTGATCATGAAGGCGAAGCCCTTGGCGATGGCGGCGGTGCCGAGCGTCATGATCAGCGAGGGGATGCGCAGCACGGTTACGCCGTAGCCGTTGAGCGAGCCCAGCACGATGCCGACGCCGATGGCAGCCGATACCGCGACGGCCGGCGGATATTGCGCATGGACGAGCCAGCCGCAGACGACGGCGGCCAGACTCGCCATTTCCGCCACGGAGAGATCGAGCTCGGCCACGGTGAAGGCAAGCGCGAAACCGAGCGCGAGGATGGCGAGGAAGCTCGTATCCTTGAGCACGTTGATGATGTTCATCGTGCTGGCGAAGTTCGGCGCGAAGATCAGGAAGAACAGGATCAGCGCGAGGCCGGCGAGCGCCGTGCCGTAGCGTCCGATCAGTTCGCGCGGGTCGATGCGGCCCAAGCTCAGCTTTCCTTCTTCGCGATCATGCGCGCCGACGCCAGTCCTCGGATCGTCGGCATGACCAGTCCTTTACGTCGCGCTTGCGGGGTTGGCGAGACCGGGCAACGCGGCGGTGTCCTGCGCCAGCGCGACGAGATCGGCAGAGATCGGGGCCAGCGCCGCTTCGCTCTGCCGATAGAGGGCGTAGAGCGCGTTATAGGCGGGGCGTCGCGTCGGGTCGGGTTCATAGCGCCTGATGATGGTGACGAGGGCGTCCTGTGCGGCTTCGAGCGAGGCGAAGCGGCCGAGGCCCGTCCAGGCGATGATCGCGGCGCCGAGCAGGCCGGGTTCTTTGGCCGCGCCCACCGCGATCGGACGGCCGCAGATATCGGCCTTGACCTGCGCCCAGACCGGATTGGCGGCCGCGCCGCCACCGAAGCGGATTTCGTCGACGCGGGTGCCGAGCGCGCCTTCCGCCCGTTCCAGGACGAGACGGTTCTGGCAGGCGACGCCTTCGAGCACGGCATAAGCGAGATCGGTCGGGCCGTGCCGGCGGCCGAGCCCGATGAAGGCGCCGCGCAGGTTCGGGTCCCAATAGGGCACGCGTTCGCCCTGCAGATAGGGCAGGAAAATGAGCGGCTGCGGATGGCGTGGGCCGGCGAGCAGGCGCTCGATGGTCTCGCCGACGGGGCCGTTGCCGCCGAGCAGGCCGGCAAGCCAGGCGGCGGTGTCGGCGCCGTTCTGACTGGGGCCGCCGAGATGCCAGAGGCCGCGCCAGTCGACGGAGATCAGTCCCTCGGCTTCCGCCTGATCGGGGCCGAGCACGCCGAGCACCTCGGTGGTGCCCGAGATATTGTAGGCATAGCCCGAACGCAGCGCGCCCAAGCCCGCAACCGCCGCCCAGGTGTCGTTGCAGCCGCAGAAGACCGGGATGCCGGCGAGCTGGTTGAAGGGCGCGGGCAGGCCAGCGCGGACCGGTGCGACGGTCTCGATGGGCTCGACGACGGTCGGGATCAGGCTCGGCGGGAGGCCGATGGCGTCAAATCCTGAGCGGCCATCGGTATTGTCCGCGCCGGCGATCAGCCTTGCGAGCGAGACCAGGTCGCTTGCCTGCCGGCCGGTCAGGCAGAAATTCAGGTAATCCTTCGGCTCCAGCACGCAGGCGAGTGCGCGGGCGTTCTCCGGCTCGTTCTCGACCAGCCAGGCGAGGCGCGCGAGGGGGTGGAAAGCGTTGATGCGGGAGGCTTCGGGATGATCGGCCAGCGTTTCCCGCAGGCGGGCGGCGATGGCGTCCGAGCGCGCGTCCTTCCAGGTCATGGCGGGGCGCAGTTCACGTCCATCACGGTCGAGGAAGACCTGCGTCCGGGTCACACCGCAGATCGCGATGCCCTTGACGGCCGCGAACCGCTCCGGCGCCTGCTCGGCGAGCTTGCCGGCAGCTTCGAGCAATTGCGCCCACCAAGCTTGCGCGGCGACTTCCGAGCGGTCGAGATGGTCGTTCAGGACAGGGCCGGGAACGGCGTGCTCGGCCAATGTCGCTCCGCGATCGTCGATCAGCGCGGCGCGAAAGCTGCTGCCCCCGAGATCGCAGGCGAGGACGACGTTCACAGGGTGCATCTGGACAGCAGCATACGCGTCATTCCGGATAAGCCGCGAAGCGGCGCCGATCCGGAATCCATCACAGGGCTCTGCGTTCTGCGATGGATTCCGGACCAAGCCCGGAATGACGGCGTTTCATCATCGGCAACACACCCCAAACCGCGACGAAGTCAAGAAACCGATGGGGCGCCGTGCAATCGTGCCGCTTTCAGGATGTCGTCGACGAGCCTTTGCGATGCCAGCGCCTCCTCGCCGGTGACGACGGGGTCGCGGCCCTGCTCGATCGCATCGAGGAAGTCGGCGATCACGGCACGGTGGGCGTCGTGCGGGAAATCCATGATGTTGGCGCCGCTGCCGGTCGAGCCCTCGGCCTCGACGATCTCCGCGCGCCCGTCGAGGAAGGCCAGGCGCAGGCGCCCGCCGATCAGGGCGGCAAAGCCCTTGGTGCCGGTGATCTCGATGCGCTCGGGATAGCCGGGATAGGCCGCCGTGGTGGTCACCAATGTGGCCGGCGCGCCGTTGCCGGTCTCCAGCAAGGCGGAGACATAGTCCTCGGTCTCCATGCGGTGGAGCCCGGTGGTGCGGGCCTGCGCGGCGACCACCTTGGACACCCCGACGAGCGAGCGGAACAGGTCGAGCGAATGGATCGCCTGGGTCAGCAGCACGCCGCCGCCATCGCGGGCGAGCGTGCCGCGGCCGGGCTCGTCGTAATAGCTCTGCGGGCGCCACCAGGGCACGGAGAGGAAGGCCGCTTCGATCATGCCAAGCTCACCGGAATCGAGGGCTGTTTTCAGGCGCAGGCTCGCCGGGCGGAAGCGATGCTGGAGGGTGACGCCGAAGGTTCGGCCAGTTCGACGAGCTGTATCGACGAGGCGCTGGCCGCGCTCGCTGGTCAGCTCCAGCGGCTTCTCGACGAGAACATGTTTGCCGGCTTCAAGGCACAAGGCGGAGACGTCGAGATGGCTCGATGGCGGCGTCAGCACAATGCAGGCATCTACGGCCGGGTCGGCCAGCACCGCGTCGAGATCGGTCGTAGTCGGGAAGGGGAATTGCGCGGCATAGGCCTTGGCGCGATCCGGCGTGCGGCTGACGGCCCAGCGCGTCTCGGCGCGCTCAGCGAGGTCGAGCAGGCTTTTCGAATGCGGCAGGGAGGCGGGGCCGAGCCCGATCACGGCGATGCCGAGCTTGCGTGTCATGGCTGGTGTTCCTCAAGCGCTTGGCTTCGCCGGCAGCCAGGCGGCCTTGGCCTGCGCCTCCAGTGCGAGTCGGCAGACGGTGAAGGCGTGGCGCTGGCTCATCGCGGTTTCGCTGCGGTTGGCGATATCGGCGACCAGATTGCGGAAGTAGGTCAATGGTTCGTTGGAGGCATCGATATGGCGGGTGCCAGCCCTGTCGACGAGGAAGACATGGTCGGTGCCGCGGCGTCCGGCGATGTCGACATATTTGCGCAGCTCGATCGTGCCTTCGGTGCCGAGGATGGTGAGGCGACCGTCGCCCCAGGTCGGCAGGCCGTCGGCCGTGAACCAGTCGACGCGGATATAGCCGCCGGCCCTGTCGCTGCGCAGCAGGACCTCGCCGAAATCCTCGAAATCGGGGAAGTCCGGCCCGCCGAAATGGCCCACGCCGGAGGCGACGATTTCCGCATCGTCCGAGCCGGTGAAATGCAGGAACTGGTCGATCTGGTGCGAGGCGATATCGGTGAGGATGCCGCCATAATGGCGCTTGTCGAAGAACCAATCCGGCCGGATGGCACGGTTGAAGCGGTGCGGACCCATGCCGAGCGTCTGAACCACGCGACCGATCGTCCCGTCGGCGATGAGCTTGCCGGCGATGAGCGTGGCCGGGACGGTGAAGCGCTCGGAGAAGCAGATCGAGAAGATGCGCCCGGTCTCGGCGACCGCCTTCTTGACGGCGGCGAGCTGGTCGAAATCGGTGACGCCGGGCTTGTCGACCATCACGTCCTTGCCGGCCCGCATGGCGCGGATGGCCAGTGCGGCCCGCTCTGCAGGGATCGCGGCGCAGACGATCAGGTCGATCGCGGGATCGTCGATCAAACGGTCGGCCGTGCTCTCCGGAAGATCGGGGAAGCGCTCGCGGAAGCCTGAGAGGACGCGCTCGTCGCTGGTCGCGGGATCGAAGCCGACGCAGGTCGCGCCGGCTTCGAGGAGACCACCGACCATATGATAGATATGGCGGTGGTCGAGGCCGATGGCGGCGAATTTCATCGCTATTGCGGCGCGCCGTGGCCGACGCCGATCTCCTGGTCCCAGCGCCGGAAGGCGGCGACGAGACGCTCGGGCGTCAGCGGCGGGCGGGTAGGCAGGCTGGTGATCAGCCCGTCATATTCGGGTCGGCCGTATTCGGCGAGCACGTCGCGGCTCTCCTGCGGCGCCATGGCGAGCGTCACGCCCTTGATCGCCGGTCCCGGATAGAAATAGCCCTTGTCGTAGGTCACGGCCTGGGCTTCCGGCTTCAGCATATAGGCCATCAGCGCGACCAGAGCGGACATCTTGTCGGCCGGGACGCCCTTGGGGATGCACATGAACTGGGTGTCGGGGATCCAGTGCGTGTTGGCGAGGACGAAGACCTTGGCCTCCTTCGGCACAATGCCGAGGACGCGCGGGTTGATGTCCCAGCCCAGGGTGGAGACGATGACGTCGCGGGTGCCTTCGCCGAGCTCCTTCATCGTCGCGGCCGTGCCACCCGGGTAATAGTCGACGCCGGTGCCGAGCTCCTTGAGATAGGCCCAGGTCTTGTCCCAGCCCTTCATCGGGTCGCTCGGGTCGGCATCGCCAAGGATGTAGGGCAGGCCCTGCAGCCAGGTCCAGCCGGGGCCGGAATTGACGGGGCGGGCATAGGTGAAGCGCTTCGGGTTCTGCTTGACATAGGCGAGCAGTTCCTCGGCGGTCTTCGGCACGGTCTTGAGGCGCTCGGGCGCATATTCGAAGAGCGGGCCGGAGGGCGAATACACGACGGCGACGCCTTCGTTCTGGCCGAAATTGCGCTGCATCATCAGCGCCTGCTCATGATAGACCTCTTCCGGCTTCGGCAGGTCCTTGGCATGGGACTTCCAGACATCGACCCAGAGCCCCTGCTGGATGCCGTCCGACATGGCGCCCGGGCCGGTCAGCACGAGGTCGATATCGACGCGGTTTGCCGCCTGCTGCGCCTTGAGCTTGGCCGGCAGTTCCGGTGAGGGCGCGCGGGAGAAATTCAGGCGCGAGATCAGCTTCGGATTGTCCTTGGCGAATTTCTCGATGGCCGCCTGCGTGAGCTGAAGATTGCCGGCGACATCGATGATGTTGAGGGCGACGGGCGCGCTCTGGGCCAGTGCTCCGCCGGCTTTCAGCGCGGCGAGGCCGGCCGCTCCGGCCATGACGGTGCGACGTGTCGGATGGGTCATGATCTCTCCCTGGGTTGAGCTCTCTTTTGGCGATGCCGTAGGGCATCCGGAGCATTTGCCTGGGATACTAGTGCACCACTTTTCGGCGCGCCAGCATATTCAAGGACATGGCGGGCACCATGCTGCGGCATGGAAGACCGGTCGGATCAGGCGTGTTCGAGCAGGAGCGCCTCGGTTGCGCGGCTGAGCAGGGGCGCAGCGGCACCATGGATCTCGTAGAGATGGCTGGCGGGCGCCCCAGTGAGATCGGGCACGGCGAAGCCGTCCATCGTCCCCTCCGCCCGGAAGAGCGTGTTGAACCGGGCCCAGAGCTGCGGATTGGCGGAGAAGGGGCCGCTGACCGCTATCCGGGCCGGGAAGAGCATGCGGCAGGCATTCGCGAGCGCGCGGGCGAGCACGCTCGCCGCCATTTCGATTTCAGGCAAAGCCAGGAGGTCGAGCCCGGCGAGCTGCCGGGCGAGGCGCACCTCATCCTGGTCGAGTTCAGGCCAATGCCGGCGCAGGGCGGGGAGGAGGGACCAGAGGGCCGCGCCGGTTTCGAGGCAGGCGGTGTTGCCGCAGCCGCAGCGGCGCCCGTCGAGCGCCGCGAGCCGCCAATGGCCGATCTCGCCGAAGGAGCCGGTCGGCGCGAAGGGCTCGCCGTCGTCCGCATAGGCGAGGCCGACGCCCCAGCCCCAGTGCAGCAGGATCGTCCCGCCCGCGAAATTCTCGGGCTCGCGGGCGGCGCGGGCACGCAGTTCGGCATCGAGATTGCGGCAGATGGTGACCGGCCCGGCCACCGGTTCGAGCACCGAGGCGATGTCGAGCCCGCGCATGAGCGGCCAGCGCGAGGCGAGCAGCCATTGCCCCCGTTTCAGGTCGATCAGACCGGAGAGCGAAACAGCGGTGCCGGCATGGCTCATGCCCGGCGGCATCGCGTCGAGGAGGTCGCGCGCCAGCTCGGCCATCACGGCGGCGATGGCGGCATTGTCGGCATCGGCCGCGATGGGGCGGCGGCGCTCGGCGACGAGATGGCCATTGAGATCGACCAAGGCGCCGGACAAAGACTGGCTGGAGACATGGATCACGGAGGCGCCGATGCGGCGGGTATGGGCGACGAGGATCGCCGGGGGGCGCCCGCGCCCGCTCGCCTCGCCGACGGCCTCGATGACGAGGCGCCGCGCGATGAGATCGCCGACGACGCGCGAGACGCTGGTCGAGCGCAATTGCAGGATGCGGCCGATATCGGCGCGCGAATGCGCCGCGCCATTCAGGATCAGCCGGTAGATCCGGGCGCAGTCCCGGTCATGGGCGAGCGCGAGGCGGGTTTCGTCGAGCGTCAGCAGGGACAAGGCAGGCTCTATTCGGAACGGTTGCGTTCAAAATTAATCATTGCGTTTCGGGCGAAGCTTCATAAGCTCGGTGCCAGAATATCGGAAAATTCCTGGCATAAAAGGTTCAAAATTCGATGATCGAGATGCATGTCGCCTCCGACAAGGACGAACTCGGCCGGCAGGCGGCGGCGCTCGGCGCGCAGGCGATTCGCGACGAGCTTGCCCGCCATGGCGCGGCGACGATCATCGTGGCGACGGGCGCGAGCCAGTTCGAGATGCTGAACCATCTGGTGGCGGCCGAGGGCATCGACTGGTCGAAGGTCACGGCCTTCCATCTCGACGAGTATGTCGGCCTGCCCGAGAGCCACCCGGCGAGCTTCCGGCGTTATCTGCGCGAGCGCTTCATGGCGCCGCTCAAGAATGCACCGGCCTTCATTCCCGTCGATGGCGAGGGTGATCCCGCGGCAGTGGTGAAGCAGCTC
>NZ_JAELTI010000073.1 GCF_016428755.1 Allobosea sp. ASV33 | reverse complement strand
ACAGCGTGGCTTCAACAAATTCAGACAGGAAACCGTCCGGCGAACCGGCCTAAGCCCCAGCGTCCTAAGGAAGCGCAGAAGAGGCGCCGCTCAGCGGCGGCGCCGTCTCGATGGGCGGTTTATAGGCGGGACCCCTTTCTCCTGTCAACGCGCTTTTTGAAAGTTTTTCGACAAAAATGAGTTCCGCAATAAATCCAGAGGCTTAAGACGAAAGGATAAGCCTGGAGCCTCGAATGGGCTGCTGACGGACCGATTTCCAGGGCCTCTCGCCCGCCCCGCCAAACCGCCTGCTCCAGGCCCGTTGGAAAGGCCCTGCCGGATACGGCCTCAGGGCAAAGCAACCGCGTCGCTCAGGGCCTCCGCCAGGAAGGTGCTTAGCGCCGCGACGGCCGCCGAAGCCCGGCCCGGCGCGAGATGCAGCGCGATCTCGGACGCCGGCAGGGCCGGCAGGCCGTGCTCCGCTCCCAGCAATTGAAGACCGGGACGGGCCGTACCCGCCTTGACCACGGTCAGAGCCACACCGGACGCCGCCATCGCCTCGACGGCACCGATGCTCGACGACGAGAACAGGATGCGCCAGCGCAAGCCTGCCTCGTTCAGCGCTTCGAGCGCCCATTCGCGAAACATGTTGGGCGCCTTCAACAGCGCGAGCTGCAAGGGCTCCTCCAAAGTGAAGGCGATGCGGTCCGAGCAGGCCCAGGCCGTCTGCTCCCTGCGCAGGACATCACCGCGCCCGTCCCCGGCCTTCTGGGTGGCGAGCACGAGATCGAACTCCTCGCCAAGGCTGTTCAGGAGATCGCGGGTGAAGCCGGTCGTGACCTCCAGCTCGACATCCGGGTGCGAGCGGGCGAAGCGCGCCAGCGTCTCCGGCAGGACGATAGTGGCGTAATCGTCCATCACCGCGAGCCGGACCCGGCCGCTGACACTCTGCGCATTGATGACGTCGAGCGCCTCGTCATGCAGCGCGACGATGCGGCGGGCATAGCCCAGGAACTGTTCGCCCGCGCGCGTGAGAAGAACTTCGTGGGGCGAACGCTGCAGCAGGGTCTGCCCGGCGAGCTCCTCGAGGCGGCGGATCTGGGTGCTGACCGTCGACTGGCTGCGGAACAGGGCGGCCGCCGCGCGCGTGAAGCTCCTGAGCTCAGCGATCGTGACGAAGCTGCGCAGCAGGTCCACGTCGATATTGCGCAGCATGGTGCTTATCCTCTCCCCACGCCCTCGGACGAGAGCCGTTATGGCAATTCGTAACCTGTCTGTCCTCTAGGCCGGACCGGGAGCCGCCATGCGCGGCGCCGATCATGGAAATCGAAGAATTCAATTTTGCCGCGGGGCATGCGGGCGATAGCGTGTCGCGCAACGGGACATCAGGAGCCCGAGACCGGAGACGCACGAGATGCCCAGGCTGAGATCCGCCACCTCCACCCATGGCCGCAACATGGCCGGCGCCCGCGGCCTGTGGCGCGCCACCGGCATGAAGGACAGCGATTTCGGCAAGCCGATCATCGCGGTGGTGAACTCCTTCACCCAGTTCGTGCCGGGCCATGTCCATCTGCAGGATCTCGGCCAGCTCGTCGCGCGCGAGATCGAGAAGGCCGGCGGCGTCGCCAAGGAGTTCAACACGATCGCGGTCGATGACGGCATCGCCATGGGCCATGACGGCATGCTCTACAGCCTGCCCTCGCGCGAGCTGATCGCCGACAGCGTCGAGTACATGGTCAACGCCCATTGCGCCGACGCGATGGTCTGCATCTCCAATTGCGACAAGATCACGCCCGGCATGCTGATGGCCTCGATGCGCCTGAACATCCCGACCGTCTTCGTCTCGGGCGGGCCGATGGAAGCCGGCAAGTACATCGCCGAAGGCGTGCTGAAGAAGGTCGATCTCGTCGACGCGATGATCGCGGCGGCCGACGACAAATATACCGACGAGCAGGTCGACGTGATCGAGCGCTCGGCCTGCCCGACCTGCGGCTCCTGCTCGGGCATGTTCACGGCCAATTCGATGAACTGCCTGACCGAGGCGCTGGGTCTCGCGCTGCCCGGCAACGGCTCGACGCTCGCCACCCATGCCGACCGCAAGCGCCTCTTCGTCGAGGCCGGCCACCTGATCGTCGATCTCGCCCGCCGCTATTACGAGCAGGACGACGAGAGCGTGCTGCCGCGCAATGTCGGCTCGTTCAAGGCTTTCGAGAACGCGATGACGCTCGACATCGCCATGGGCGGCTCGACCAATACGGTGCTGCACCTTCTGGCAGCGGCGCATGAGGCCGAGATCGACTTCACCATGGCCGATATCGACCGGCTGTCGCGCCGCGTGCCGGTGCTGTGCAAGGTCGCGCCGGCCGTCGCCGACGTGCATATGGAAGACGTCCACCGCGCCGGCGGCATCATGGCGATCCTCGGCGAACTCGACCGCGCCGGACTGATCGATACCTCGCTGCCAACCGTGCACAGCACGACGATGGCGGACGCGCTGGCGCGCTGGGACATCACGCAGACCGAGAGCGAGGCGGTGCGCTCCTTCTATAGCGCTGCGCCCGGCGGCGTGCCGACCCAGACCGCCTTCAGCCAGAGCCGCCGCTTCGAGGAACTCGACAGCGACCGCGAAAAGGGCGTGATCCGCAGCGCGGAGCATGCCTATTCGAGGGATGGCGGCTTGGCCGTGCTGTTCGGCAATATCGCGCTCGACGGCTGCATCGTGAAGACGGCGGGCGTGGACGCCTCGATCCTCAAGTTCTCCGGCCCGGCCGTGATCTTCGAAAGCCAGGACGCCGCGGTCGAGGGCATCCTCAACCGCAAGGTCAAGGAAGGCGATATCGTGCTGATCCGCTATGAGGGGCCGCGCGGCGGGCCGGGCATGCAGGAGATGCTCTATCCGACGAGCTACTTGAAGTCGAAGGGCCTCGGAAAGGCCTGCGCGCTGATCACCGACGGGCGCTTCTCGGGCGGCTCGTCCGGCCTTTCGATCGGCCATGTCTCGCCGGAAGCGGCGGAGGGCGGCGCGATCGGCCTGGTCGAGAGCGGCGACATCATCGCGATTGACATCCCCAATCGTAGCATATCCCTGCAAGTGTCCGACGATGAGCTGGCGCGCCGCCGCGCCGCGATGGAGGCCAAGGGCAAGGATGCCTGGAAGCCGGCAGCGCCGCGCAAGCGCAAGGTCACGACCGCGCTGAAGGCCTATGCCGCGACGACGACGAGCGCCGCCAAGGGCGCCGTGCGCGTCGTCGATTGATCATGGCAGGTCGCCCGGCCATTGCGGCCGGGCGGCCTGTTTCATGAAAAAGCGGGTTCCCCCAGGCTGCACTCCTGCTTTAGCTTTGAGGCGGGATATCAACGGAGGAACCTTGATGCGGGCCGCGATCGTCGCCCTGAGCTGTCTTCTGTCGCTGCCGGCCGCTGCGGCCGGCCCGTTCGGCAAGATCGTCGTCGGCAACTGGTCGGGCGGAACGTTCACCAACGACCAGACGGGGGCCTTCTCGCATTGCGCCGTCAGCGCCCGCTACAAGAGCGGTGTCACGATGCTGACCTCGGTCACCGCGCAATTCTCCTGGCTGCTTGGTTTCACCAAGCCCGACTGGACGTTGAGAACCGGCGAGACGCTGAAGCTGCAGCTCGTCTTCGACCGCAGCTCGACCATCGACGTGACCGCCAACATCAAGTCGCCGACGCTCGTCACCATCGCCATGCCGGCGCAATCCGCGCTGATCAACGCTTTCCGGCAGGGGCGTTATCTCGAGCTGGTGGCCAATGACGCGCGCTATACCTTCGCGCTGACCTCGACCGGCGAGATGCTGCCGGCGCTGGTCGAATGCGTGAAGCAGAGCGCCAATGTGCGCGGGCCCGTGACGCCCGGCGCGCCCGCCCAGGCCCAGACGCCCGAGGCGACGGAGAAGGAACGCGCGGCGCGGGCCGAGAAGAAGGCGCTGCTGGAGAAGACCCGCGACCTGATCCGCAGCAAGATGCTGGCCTGCATCGGGCGCGAGGGCGCGCCGATGCTTCTCACCGACGAGAAGGCCGAGGTCGTCGCCAAGGCCGCCATGCTGTTCTGCAAGAGCGATGTCGACGCGCTGACCAACGCGACGATCGAACTGATCGAAACCGAGGATGGCAGGCCGACCAATCGCAGCGCCGTGCGCGACGCCGCCGAGAAGCGGGTGCAGGAGGTCGTGACGGCTCATGTCATCCGCACGCGCGGCGAAATGATCGGCAAGGGCCAGCGACAGGACAACCCGGCGCCGAGCCGGCCGACCGATTCCGGAACGCGCCCCTCGCAATCCCTTTGAATGGGCTGATCGGGCGGGAAGCGAAGAGGCTTCCGACACCCGGCCTCGCCCGTCAGAGCCTGACGCCCAGGCCGCGCAATTCGGCGCGCAGGTCGATGGGCTCGACAAAATGGACGGCCTGCATGCCGATCTTGCGGGCGCCCACCACGTTCTTCTCGCTGTCGTCGACGAAGATGCAGTCCTCGGCCTTCAGGCCGTAGCGATCGAGCAGCACCTCATAGATTGCTGGATCGGGCTTCAGCAGCCGCTCATGGGCAGAGACGACGACGCCGTCGAAGCTTTGCAGGAACGGGAAGCGGACCAGGCATTCCGCCCATTTCTCGCGCGAGAAATTGGTGATGGCGTAGACATTCTCGCCCCGCGCCTTCAGTTCCTCCAGCACCGCGACGCTGTCGGCGATGGTATGGGGCACGCTGTCGTGCCAGCTTTCGTCGAAGGCGCGGATCTCACGCTCCCATTCCGGATGCCGCTCGACCAGAAGCGCCACGCCCTCCTCCCAGGAGCGGCCGCGATCCTGCTCCAGATTCCAGTCGCCCGTGCAGACGTTCTGCATGAACCAGTCGAGCCGCTCGGGCTCCGGGATCAGCGAACGATAGATCAGCCGCGCATCCCAGCGCAGCAGGACGTTGCCGACATCGAAGACGACGGTGGGAGTGCTGGACGCCATGACCGGACCCGGTTGAAAGGGTCGGCAGGACAAACCATTCACGCCCTTGTGTCCAGATGTGCAGGACAGGGGTGGACCCCATCGTTTATGCCGGGGTCATGAACGCCCGCACCGCACCTACCGGCTTCCGAACCTGGCTGCCCTGGACCGACCGGCAAGGCCGCTTCTCCGGCCTGCGCGCGGCAGCCTTCGCGCTGCTCCTCGTGCCGGCGCTGATGCTGTTCTACGCCGCCTGGATGCACCAGCTCGGCTCGAAGCCCTGGACGCAGGCGATCCACCAGACCGGGACCTGGACGGTGCGTATCCTCATCGCTACGCTGGCGGTGTCGCCGTTCCGCAGGCTGTTCGACTGGGGCAAGCTGATCGGCATCCGCCGCATGCTGGGTCTCGGCGTCATGGCCTATGCGCTCGGCCATCTCACGCTCTACTGCATCGACATGGCCTTCGACTGGGGGCTGATCGTCTCCGAGATCGTCAAGCGCTTCTACCTGACGATCGGCTTCGTCGCGCTTCTCGGCCTCGTCGCGCAGGGCGTGACCTCGACCGACGGCATGATCCGCCGCCTCGGCAAGAACTGGCAGCGCCTGCACAATCTCGTCTATCCGATCGCGGTGCTGGCGCTGCTGCATTTCGCGCTGCAATCGAAGATCGACGTCACCGAAGCCGTGCTGATGAGCGGGCTTTTCCTGCTGCTCATGCTCTATCGCGGTCTCTATCGCTGGAAGCTGCCGGTCTCCATTCCTGTGCTCGCGGGGGTGGCGCTTCTCGCCGGGCTGCTCACCGCCGGGCTCGAAGCGGGCTGGTATGCCGCGACTTCCGGCGTCTCGGCCTGGCTGGTCTTCCAGGCCAATGCCGACATCCTGACCTATCAGGACTATGCCTCGATCCGGCCGGCACATTGGGTCGCGCTCGCCGGTCTCGTGGTGGCTTTCGGCCACGGCCTGCGCGCCCGCAAGGCCCGCCCGCCGCGGCAGGCGCGCGAGACCGCGGCCGCGCGGACGGCGTAAAAAGAAAAACTTTCCAAGTTTCGACATCTTCCAGATGGAAAGGGTTTCCCCCTCCAGCACTCATGCTCTAACCCTATGACATGCCTGACGACCAGCACGCCCAGCCCACGGCCGATGTCGTAGAAGCCGAGCTCGCTTCGGAGGGCATCAAGCCCTCGCAGACCCGGGTCTCCCCCTTCGTCCCGCTGCAGCAGCCGATCTTCCGTGCCGTCTGGTTCGCCAGCCTCGTCTCGAATTTCGGCGGGCTCGTCCAATCGGTCGGCGCCTCCTGGATGATGGCCTCGATCTCGCCCTCGGCCGAGCTGGTGGCCCTGGTCCAGGCCTCGACCACATTGCCGGTGATGCTGTTCTCGCTCGCGGCCGGCGCCATCGCCGACAATTACGACCGGCGCCGGATTTTGCTGATCGCGCAGGCCTTCATGCTGACGGTCTCGATCGGGCTCGCGATCTTCGCCTGGTTCGGGCTGATCACGCCCTGGCTGCTCCTGACCTTCACCTTCCTGATCGGCTGCGGCACGGCGCTCAACAATCCGGCCTGGCAGTCCTCGGTCGGCGACATGGTCCCGCGCCGCGACGTGCCGGCGGCGGTGACGCTGAACAGCGTCGCCTTCAACATCGCCCGCAGCGTCGGCCCGGCGATCGGCGGCGCGATCGTCGCGGCGGCCGGCGCAGTCGCCGCCTTCATCATCAACGCCTTCAGCTATATCCCGCTGCTGATCGTGCTGGCGCGCTGGTCGCCGCCCAAGGTCGAGCGCCTGCTGCCGCGCGAGACGCTGTTCGTCGCGATGGGCGCTGGCATCCGCTATGTCGCGATGTCCCCGAATATCCGCACCGTCACGCTGCGCGCCTTCGTCTACGGCTTCGGCGCGATCGTCGGCCTCGCCCTGCTGCCGCTCATCGCGCGCGATCTCGTGCGCGGCGGCCCGCTCACCTATGGCGTGCTGCTCGGCGCGTTCGGAGCCGGCGCCGTTGGAGGCGCCTTCATGAGCGCGCGCCTGCGCCGGGCCATGAGCACGGAAGCGCTCGTGCGCTCGACCTTCATCGCCTATGCCTGCGGCGTCATACTGATCGCCTTCAGCAAGACGATCTGGCTGGCGATGGCGGGCCTGTGCGTCTGCGGCGCCTGCTGGGTTCTGGCGCTCTCGACCTTCAATGCGACGGTGCAGCTCTCGGCCCCGCGCTGGGTCGTCGGCCGGGCGCTGGCGATGTACCAGATGGCGACCTTCGGCGGCATGGCGATCGGGAGCTGGGCCTGGGGCCGCTCGGCCCAGCATTTCGGCGTCGAGAAGGCGCTGCTGATGTCGGCGACGGTTCTGCTCGCCGGCGCGGTGATGGGCCTGCGCTACCGGCTGCCGCCGCTGGAGGAACTCAATCTCGACCCGCTCAGCCGCTGGCGCGAGCCCAAGGTCGCCGTCGATATCGAGCCGCGTTCCGGCCCGGTCATCGTCACCATCGAATACATCATCAAGCCCGAGGACGTCGTCGCCTTCCTGACCGTGATGGCGGAGCGCCGGCGCATCCGGCGCCGCGACGGCGCCCGGCACTGGACGCTGCTGCGCGACCTGACCGACCCGACGCTCTGGATCGAGCGCTATGACAGCCCGACCTGGGTCGAATATGTCCGGCAGAACCAGCGCGTCACCCAGGCCGATGCCGAGATCGGCGAGCAGGTCCGCGCACTACATAGCGGCCCGAACCCGCCGGTGGTCCACCGCATGATCGAGCGGCAGACGGCCTCGCTGCCGCAGTTTGCGGCGAGCCGGACGCCGACGCTGGCCGACTCGCTCAACGACCCGGCGCGGCCGGCCTGAGGAGAGGCCGCTGTATCGCAGCGTCATTCTCGGGCGAAAAGCAGCGAAGACCCGAGAATCTCAGACCAGAAGGTGCTGGTTTCCGAGATGCTCGGGTCAGGCCCGAGCAGGACGGCTGGGACCGGTTGACGACTCAGCCGACGATCCAGAGGCCGGCGAGCCCGACCATGCCGACGATGATCCGCCACCAGGCGAAGGGCGCAAAGCCGCGCTTCGAGACGAAATCGAGGAAGCTGCGCACCACGACCAGCGCCGAGAAGAACGCGGCGACGAAGCCGACGACGATCAGGATGCCGTCGTCGAAGGTCAGGAACTTGTAGCTCTTCAGGAGGTCATAGGCGAAGGCGCCGGCCATGGTCGGCATCGCCAGGAAGAAGGAGAACTCGGCCGCGGCGCGCTTGCTGGCGCCGAGCAGCATGGCGCCGACGATGGTCGAACCCGAGCGCGAGACGCCGGGCACCATGGCCAGGCACTGAATCAGGCCGATCTTGAAATACATCGGCAGCGGGAAGGTGGTGGCGTCCGTGTGCTTCTCCTGCAATTCCAGCTCGTCGACGACGAGCAGGATCAGGCCGCCGGCGATCAGCGTGCAGCAGACGATGAAGGGGTTGAACAGCACACTCTTGATGAAGCCATGCAGCAAGGCGCCGATCACCGCCGCCGGCAGGAAGGCGATGAGCACGCCGATGACGAAGCGGCGGGCCGAGGGGTCGCTCGGGATGCGCAGGGCGATATCGAGCAGGCGGCGGAAATAGACCAGCGTGATCGCCAGGATCGCGCCGAGCTGGACCAGCACCTCGAAGGTCTTGCCGTTGGATTCGAAGCCGAGGAAATGGCCGAGCAGCAGGAGATGTCCTGTCGAGGACACCGGCAGGAACTCGGTGAGGCCCTCGACGATGCCGAGGACGAAGGCTTCGATAAGGTTCTGCATGGAAGGCTTTCCTCGCGCGAATCAGGCGACCCGGGTATCAGCCCGCGCCGACCGTCCGTCGGCTTACGCCCAGCTCTTTGCAAATTGGTTACCACTTCGCGAAGCAGCATCCGCAAATTGCCGAGATCGCCATCATGGCGGGTTGTGGCGTTTTTCCGGCATGATTATAGCAAGCCGCCGTCGCCTATCGGGTCGCTGCAAGCCCGGCAGCCCTGCTTCCGTCGCATTTTGCCTGCTTCACAGTCTTCATGAGTGCCATGGCGACCCTTTATCATTATCCGCTATGCCCGCATTCGCGTTTCATCCGCCTCGCGCTCAGCGAGTTCGGCATGGAGGCCGAACTGGTCGAGGAACGCGTCTGGGAGCGCCGGCGGGAGTTCATCGAGCTCAACACCGCGGGAACCACGCCTGTCTTCCAGGAGCAGAACGGTCTCGCCGTCCCCGGCGCCGGGCCGATCGCGGAATATCTGGACGAGACGCGGGGCCTGGCGCTCGGCGACCGCCGCCTGCTGCCGGAAGGCCCGGGCGAGCGCGTCGAGGTGCGCCGGCTGCTCGACTGGTTCAACATCAAGTTCCATGAGGAGATCACCGGCCCGCTCGTGCTGGAGAAGGTGATGAAGCGCTTCATGAGCCGCGACGAGGGCGGCGGGCCGCCGGAGATGAGCGCGATCCGCGCGGCGCGCGCCAATGTGCGCTATCATCTGCGCTACATCTCCTGGCTGCTGGCCAAGAGGAACTGGCTCGCGGGCCCCGAGCTGAGCTATGCCGATCTCGCGGCGGCGGCGCATCTCTCCTGCGTCGACTATCTCGGCGACGTGCCCTGGGACGAGGATGAGGCGGCTCGCGCATGGTATGCGAGGATCAAGTCGAGACCGAGCTTCCGGCCGCTGCTGAGCGACCGCGTGCCGGGCATGGCTCCGAGCGCCCATTACGACAATCTGGATTTTTGAACGCCGACAAGCTCAAGCGCGCCGTCGCCGAACGCGCACTCGCCGAAGGCTTCGCCGTGATGCGCGTGGCCTCGGCCGATGCCATCCCCGAGGCACCGCAGCGGCTCGAAGCCTGGCTCGCCAATGGCTACCAGGGCGAGATGGGCTGGATGGCGGAGCGCCGCGATCAGCGCGCCGATCCGCGTCAGCTCTGGAGCGAGGTCCGCTCCGTCGTCATGCTCGGCATGAACTATGCCGGCGAGGGCGATCCGCTCGCCATGCTCGCCCAGCCCGATAAGGCGGCGATCTCGCTCTATGCGCGCCGGCGCGACTATCACGACGTCATCAAGGGCAAGCTGAAGAGCGTCGCGGGCCTGCTCGCGGCGCGCGGCGGTGCCGACGTCAAGGTCTTCGTCGATACCGCCCCCGTCATGGAGAAGCCGTTGGCGCAGGCGGCCGGGCTCGGCTGGCAAGGCAAGCACACCGTTCTGGTCTCGCGCGAGCATGGCTCCTGGCTGCTGTTAGGGGCGATCTACACCACGGCGGAGCTGCCGGCCGACCCTCCGGAGCGCGATCATTGCGGCTCCTGCCGGCGCTGCCTCGACATCTGCCCGACCGACGCGTTCCCGGCGCCCTACCAGCTCGATGCGCGCCGCTGCATCGCCTATCTCACGATCGAGCACCAGGGCCATATCGATGCGAGCCTTCGGCCCGGCATCGGCAATCGCGTCTTCGGCTGCGACGATTGCCTCGCCGTCTGCCCGTGGAACAAGTTCGCCGCGGCTGCCCAGGAAACGCGGCTCGCGCTCAAGGACGAGCTGGACGGGCTCGACCTCGCCGCGCTGGCCCGCCTCGACGATGCCGCCTTCCGCACGCTCTTCGCGGGCACGCCGGTGAAGCGCACCGGGCGCGACCGCTTCCTGCGCAACGTGCTGATCGCGATCGGCAATAGTGGTCGGCCGGAACTCATCGACAGCGCCCTGGCCCATCTCGCCGATCCTTCGCCGCTCGTCCGTGCCATGGCGGTCTGGACGCTGGGCAGGCTCGACGCCGAGCGCGCGAGAGGGCTTGCCAGCGCAGGGCTCCGAGACGAAACCGATCCGCAGGTGCGCGCCGAATGGCACGCGCTAGCGCCCCAGACGGAAGACGCCGCATGAACATCCTGATCCTCGGCCTCGGCTATTCGGCCGGGTTCTTCGCGCGCGCCGCGCTGGCGCGGGGCTGGGAGGTGACGGGCACCGTCCGCTCCGCCGAGAAGGCGGCCGAACTCAGCCGCGAGGGCATCCGGACGCTGGTCTTCGGCGGCTTCGCGGTCTCATCGGCGCTCGCCAAGGCCGTGGCGGAGGCCGATGCCGTGTTGGTCTCGGTGCAGCCGGCGGAGGATGGCGACCCGGCTCTCGGGCCTTTACGCGCCGCGCTGATGGGGGCTCCGAATCTGCGCTGGATCGGGTATCTCTCGACGATCGGCGTCTATGGCGACCAGGGCGGCGCCTGGATCGATGAGGCCATGCCGCCGGCGCCGACCAATGCCCGCACCCGCCAGCGCGTCGAAATCGAGGAGGCCTGGCTGCAGCTCGGTCTCGACAGCGGCAAGCCCGTGCAGATCTTCCGCCTCTCGGGCATCTATGGGCCCGGCCGCAACGCCATCACCAAGCTGCGCGCAGGCACGGCGAACCGGCTGGTCAAGCCCGGCCAAGTCTTCAACCGCATCCATGTCGACGATATCGCTGGCGTCTTGATGGCCTCGCTGGCGCAGCCGCGGCAGGGCGCGATCTACAACGTCACCGATGACGAGCCCGCCCCGCCGCAGGACGTCATCACCTTGGCCGCGGAATTGACCGGCCTGACGCCCCCGCCCGAAGTCCCGTTCGAACAGGCCAAGCTCTCGCCGATGGCGGCAAGCTTCTACGGCGAGAGCAAGCGCGTCTCGAACGCTCTGGTGAAGCGGGAATTCGGCTATGCCTTCCGCTATCCAACCTATCGAGAGGCGCTCCGGGACTTGGCAGCAGCCGGCGAATAGTCAGGCGGCGCGACGCGGACCTTCGCCGCCATAATAATCGGTATAACGCTTGTCGATGGCCGAGACCGGGAGGACGACCAGCACGTCGGTGGTGCCGAACTGGCGGTCGATCACGGCGCCCGTGCCGAAGCGGGCGCCGATGCGCAGGTAGCCCTTGATCAGAGGCGGCAATTGCTTGAGGGCGAGCTTGGCATCGACCATTTCCGACGGCAGGCGATCCATGCCGACGAACTGATCGGCATGGGCCGTCGCGGCCCAATCGCCTTCCGAGCGGGCCTGATGATGCAGGAAGCTCAAGGGCAGCGCGAGTGCATCGGGATCGATGCCGTCGAAGGATGCGCAGCCGAACATCGCGTCGATGCGGTGATGCTGGAGATAGGCCCAGATGCCCGACCAAAGCAATTCGACCGTCCGCTTGGTGCGATAGGGCTTCAGCACGCAGGAGCGGCCCAGTTCGAGAAAACGGCCGCCGGGATGGCGCGCCAGCATCGGGCCGAGATCGAATTCGCTCTGGGTATAGAAGCCGCCGAGGCGCTCGGCCGCGCTCTGACGCATCAGGCGATAGGTGCCGACCACCTTGGGCTTGATGCCGCCGAAACGTCCGCGCGCCGCGTGATCGATGACGAGGAGGTGGTCGCAGGCCTTGTCGAAGCGATCGGCATCGCGGCGGAACATCCGCGAGATCACATCGGGCTTGGCCGACATTTCCTGGTAGAAGACCCGATAGCGCAGGCGCTGTGCCCGCCAGATCTCGCGCGGACCGCGCGCCAACCGCACTTCGAGCGAGCCGATCCGGCCGAGCGTGCCCGACAGCGGCGGCGTTTCATCGATCTCGGCGCCCAACCGGCGCATGGCTCCACCCTTCATCAACATCAACGGGGCGAAGCGCGAGAACGGATTGCCGGCTGAAAATCGACTGGGCAGCGCGTTCTTACTTCCAGAAACGTGCAATGCCATCGCTTCTCTCATCTCCTGCCGGCTACCGGCATGAGGTAGGCTTGCTCCGCTGATCTTACAACTTCGCGACGAAACTGCGTCGGAGCGATGACGATCGTCAAGCCGTGAGGCTGCCGGCGGAGCCCCGCGACAGGCGCTCCAGCCAGCGCAGCAGGGCCTCGCGCTCCAATGGTTTCGCCAAGCAATCATCCATGCCGGCGGCGAAAGCGGCCGCCCTGTCGGCAGCGGAGACATTCGCCGTAACCGCGACCAGCGGCAATGTCGCGGCGCGACCCAGGCGCTTCTCGAGCGAGCGGATGGCGCGGGCGCAATCGAGCCCCGTCATCACGGGCATGCGGACATCGAGCAAGGCGAGGGCCAGCGGCGGGGCAGCCCCGGCGAAACTGGCCTCGACCCGCCGCAAGGCCTCGCGCCCGTCGCGCGCCCAGATCGCCGTGCAGCCGAAGCGTTCCAGCGTGCGCGTGGCGAGCAGGGCGTTGATTTCATTGTCCTCGGCGACGAGCACCGTCAAGCCGGTGCCGGGCTGACGAACCCGTGTCGCCGCGAGCGCGCCAGGCCCGCCAGCGGCCGATCGCCCGGGCTGAAGCTCATTGCCGAGGCGTTCGTAGAGCGAGCGCGTCCGCACCGGCTTGATCAGGAAACCGGAGAAACCCGCCTCCCGGGGCGACCCGAACTGGCGCCGTGCCTGAGGCGAGAGCAGGATCAGGCAATCGCGAATGCCGGCTGCCGCGGCGGCTTCCGCAAGCTCCTTTGCCGGCGCATCGCCGAGCGCATGGTCGACCAGCACGGCCGTGATGCTGCTTTGGGCATCCAGTTTCGCGCGTGCGGCCTCGACAGTGCCGGCGATGGAGACGGTGGCTCCCGTCGTACGGATCGTCTCGGCCAGGAAGCGGGCCGCGAAAGGCGCCGGCGAAACCAGCAGGACATGATGCTGCCGCCAGTGCGGAATCCGCGGCTCCGGCGCGTCGAACGCCGCGACGAGCGGCAACGAAACGCGGAAGGTCGCGCCCTCGCCGAGCCGACTTTCGGCATGGACCTCGCCGCCCATCAGGCGTGCGAGCCGGCGGACGATCGCGAGACCGAGCCCCGTACCGGCCTGCCCCACAGCAGCGCCGTGGTCGAGCTGCTCGAACTCTCCGAAGATGGTTTCGAGCCGATCGGCCGGGATGCCCGGCCCGGTATCCGCGACGGTGATCTCGAGGCGGTCTCCTGCGCGGGTCAGGCTCAGGCCGACGCCGCCTGCCTCCGTGAACTTCACGGCATTTCCGACGAGGTTCAGCAGGATCTGACGCAGCCGATCGCGATCGCCGACGAATCTTGCCGGCAGATCGGGCGCGATATGGGCTGCGAGCTCGATTCCCTTCGCCTGGGCGCGTGGCGCCATCAATTCGGCCACGGTCTCGACGAGCAGGACCATGTCGAAGGGCTCGGCGACCAGTTCCAGCTTGCCGGCTTCGACCTTGGCGAAGTCGAGGATATCATCGACCAGCGCCAGCAAGGCCTCGCCGGAGGTGCGCAAGGCCGCTACATAGGTCGCCTGCTCGGCATCGGGGCCGGTATCGGTCAGGAGATCGGCCATGCCGAGGATTCCGTTGAGCGGGGTGCGGAATTCATGGCTGACCGTCGCCAGGAAGCGCGACTTCGCCTCGTTGGCGGCTTCGGCCTTGGCGCGCGCCTCGACCAGCGCATCCTCGCCGGCGATGCGCGCCGAGATGTCGCGCCCGACGCGCTGGATCAGCGTGCGTCCGTCCGGGCCGGGCACGGCGGTCTCAACCCAGGAGATCCAGCGCTCGCCCTCGTAGGTCGCAAGGCATTCGTCGAAACTGCGGGCACCGCCTTCCAGCAGCACGAGCGGGCGGCTGGCCAATTGCGGCAGCAGCATCTCGCTGCCAACGAGATCCTGCTCCCCGGCGCCGAACAAGGCGGCATAGGCCCGGTTGGCATAGACGATCCGCACGCCGTCGCGCCGGACGATCAGATCGCCCTGTGCCTCGATCAGACTGCGATAACGCTCCTCGCTGTCGGCGAGCGTCCAGAGCCGGTCATTGAGCCCTTCGACATCCTGAGCGAGCGACGCCACCTGCCGGCGAAGGCCGCTGCGTTGACGCAGCAGCCACAGGACAGCGCCTCCCGCCGGGAGAAGCAGAGCCGCGAAGGCAAGAGCGAGCCATGACCAGATCGAAGAAGCCATGCCCTTCGATCTACGCAGACCGCCTTGAAAAAGCCGCCTGGGAAAGCCGCGAATTCGACCGATCGGAGCGGAGGATCGGTTAACCCTGCGGATGGCGCGATGGCTACTTGGGCCCTCATACTGAGGAGCCGTTCTTATAAGAATGCGTCTCGAACGATGTTTCAGGAGGCTCGCAAGACATCTGAAGCATCCTTCGAGACGCCGCTCGCGAGGCTCCTCAGGATGAGGGCTCTGATTTTCCGACGGGTTCCGGGCCTTCAGGCGGCCTGGACGAGGTCCTCCCCGCGCGCCCGATAGGACAGGGCTTCGGCGAGATGGCGCCGGCCGACCTTCGCTTCGCCATCGAGATCGGCAAGGGTGCGGGCGACCTTCAACACGCGATGATAGGCGCGCGCGGTCAGGCGCAAAGCCTCGGCCGCGTCGCGCAGGAGCGCGAGCCCGGCATTGTCGGGCCGTGCGACCTCCTCAATCACCGTGACCGGGCAGGCGGCATTGGTCATGACATGACCGAGTCCAAGGCCTTCGAAACGCGCCGCCTGGATGCGGCGGGCCGCGGCGACGCGCGCCGCGACGATCGCGGAACTCTCGCCCGTAGAAGGCCGGATCAGGTCCGCCGCCGTGACCGCGGGCACGTCGATCGCGATGTCGATGCGGTCGAGCAGCGGGCCGGAGACGCGCGCCTGGTACTGCGCCATGCAGCGCTCATTGGGCTGGCGGCGGCAGGCGAAGCCGGGCTCGGTCGCCCGGCCGCAACGGCAGGGATTCATCGCGGCGACGAGCTGGAAGCGCGCGGGATAGACGGCGCGGTGATTGGCGCGAGAGATCAGGACGTCGCCGGTCTCCATCGGCTGGCGCAAGGCATCGAGCGCCTGCGGCTGGAATTCCGGCAATTCGTCGAGGAAGAGCACCCCGTGATGGGCGAGCGAGACCTCGCCCGGCCGGGCCTGCAAGCCGCCGCCGACGAGCGCGGCCATCGAGGCCGAATGATGCGGCGCGCGGAAGGGCCGCCGATCGGTCAGGGCGCCCTCGGCGAGCTGGCCGGCGACGGACAAGACCATCGAGACTTCTAGGAGCTCGCGCGGCGAGAGCGGCGGCAGGATCGAAGGCAGACGGCTCGCCAGCATCGACTTGCCGGCGCCTGGCGGCCCGTTCATCAGGAGATTGTGCCCACCGGCTGCGGCGATCTCGAGCACGCGCCTCGCGCTTTCCTGGCCCTTGACGTCGGCAAGGTCCGGCAGCGGACCGGCCTGACGCGCCACTGCCGGCTCGGGCCGGGACATGACCTGCGTGCCCTTGAAATGATTGGCGAGCTGGATCAGCGAGCGTGGCGCCAGGATGTCGATATCGGCGGCTGCCCAGGCCGCTTCCGGCCCGGAGGCGGCCGGGCAGATCAACCCCTGCCCTTTCGCATAGGCCGCGATCGCCGCGGGCAGGACGCCCGCGACCGGCGCGATCGAGCCGTCGAGCGCGAGTTCGCCGAGGACGGCGTAGCCGGAGAGGGCATCGGCGGGAATCGCCCCGATGGCCGCCATCACGGCAAGCGCGATCGGCAGATCGTAATGGCTGCCTTCCTTGGGCAGGTCGGCTGGAGCGAGGTTGACGGTGACACGCTTGGCCGGAAGGGCGAGACCCGAGGCAAGCAGCGCGGCGCGCACCCGCTCGCGGCTTTCGGCGACCGCCTTGTCGGGGAGGCCGACCAGCACGAAGGCGACGCCGCCCGGCGCGATCTGGACCTGAACGTCGACGGCGCGCGCCTCGATGCCCTCGAACGCCACCGTCGCGACCCGCGCCACCATGTCGGCCCCGCTCCCCTATCCCTCGGGAAAGCTAGCGAAGCTTCAATGACAACGCAAGAACATATCGGGAACTCAACAAGCCAAAAAAAAAGGGGAGGCCACGCCTCCCCTTTTGCGTCAGGCCTCGACGCCGAGGCCGATCTGGCAGGCGACGCCGGTGCCGCCGAGCCCACAATAGCCGCCCGGATTCTTCGCCAGGTATTGCTGGTGGTAGTCCTCGGCGAAATAGAGCGTCGGCGCCTCGCGAATCTCGGTCGTGATCGGACCGTAGCCGCCGGCAGCGAGCGCCTTGCCGTATTCGGCGCGCGAACGCTCGGCCGCGTCCTGCTGCTCGGCATCGTAAGTGTAGATCGCCGAACGATACTGCGTGCCGATATCGCCGCCCTGCCGCATGCCCTGGGTGGGGTCGTGATTCTCCCAGAAGATCTTCAGCAGGTCGTCATAGGCGATCTTGGCGGGATCGAAGACGACGAGGACGACTTCGGTGTGGCCGGTCAAGCCGCTGCAGACCTCTTCATAGGTCGGATTGGGCGTGGAGCCGCCGGCATAGCCGACTGCCGTGACCCAAATGCCCTCGCCGCTCTGCCAGAACTTACGTTCGGCGCCCCAGAAGCAGCCGAGACCGAAGACGGCCTTGCGGGTTCCCGCGGGATAGGGGCCGGCCAAGGCGCGGCCATTGACGAAATGGGTCTCGGCGGTCGGAATTGCGGCGGTACGGCCGGGCAGCGCCTCGGCGGCAGTCGGAATTTCAGTCTTCTTGCGCAGGGAGAACATCATTGGCTCCGTTTCGTTCGGGCTCGACGCCTATGTAAGCCTGCCGAGCCCATTCTCACAGGGGCACGAGCGCAGGGGCGTCATCACCGACGCGTGACGATGCCGATGGCGGCTTGCGGGCGCCGGCCGAGCCAAAGCAGCGCGAAACCGAGGAGGAGCGCCGCGGCCGCCACCGGCGCGCGCAGCACCGTCAGCAACAGCGGATCCCAGAGCCAGGGGTGGATATTGCGCTCGATCGCGGGTTGAATCTGCTGGTAGCGCTCCTGAATGATGGCGATCAGCACCTCGCTGACAGGCGTGAAGCGCAGCCCCGCATTGGCGATCGAGCGCGCTCCGTCGATCACGAGGGCGACGAAGCCGGCCGCGACGGACAGGTAACCGATCAACCGGAGAAGAAACCTCACCATCCGCTCCCCGTCGCAAGCCTCGGCGCCGCGCCGCCGGCCGCACGCCCGGCGCAACCGCTCCGGCGACCAGATGTGCCCATGCCGGCGGCGGATCGCAACCGATTGCGTGCGATTTATCGGGATTGTGCAAAATACGGCATCTCGGCCCTTGAAAGATGATGGGCCGGCGGTCATAAGCAGCGCGCCGGACAGGTGGCCGAGTGGTTGAAGGCGCACGCCTGGAAAGTGTGTATACGGGAAACCGTATCGCGGGTTCGAATCCCGCCCTGTCCGCCAGCATTCCCCTGAGGGGTTGATTTCCAGAGAGCTCAGGCAAATCAAGAGCCGCGTTGCCGAGAGCGACCTTGGTCTTGGCTGAATGAGCCAAGGGTAATTTTTCGGACAGCACCTTGCCGAGGTCGCGGCTACGCCAGGAAGCGAAAGGCTCAAGCCCGACGCAGCGAACGGCACGTCTCCAGTTCCGCTCGATCAACTGCTTGAAGGTTGGAAAGCGGAAAAGAAGCCTGTCGCAAAGACGGTCTATGCTTGGACAGCTGTGACCTTGAGACTGCGCCTCCAACCAGGCATTGGATGTTCGGCTTTAGCCACTTCAAGTTTGCCGAAAGCGCCAATTCCTGAGAGGATGGCAGCATGACGGCAAGAGGACGATCTACTTCGTACGCGAGGGGCGAACGCGGGGTCTCCCTCTGATTTTCTCGAGCAGCCGCGCTTAGCCGAGGACGGCCGGCGCCATGCCCGGATGCGCCCGAAGCCGCCATGGACCGACTGTCTGCTGCGTGCGGGCCTACCGGCATATTCGGCTTAGCGCTTCACGAGGACCATCCGCGTGCGGGTCATCATCTTCGCGCCCTCCGATGTTCACTCGCTGGAACTAGCCGGCCTGATGGACGTGTTCGCCGAAGCGAACGCGCGGGTTGCCGAAGGTTTCTACGAGGTCGGTCTCGTCGCGGAAGAAAACCGCCCGCTCCGCTGCGGGTCGGGACTGAGAGTTTTGCCGGACTCGGACTACCTCGTGTGTCCGAAGGATCCCGACACCCTTCTTGTGGCTGGAAGCGTGGGCATACCCCATGCGCCCGGCAAGGGCGTGATCGACTGGCTTTCACGCGCAGCCCCGCAGACGCGACGTTACGGCTCGGTCTGCACGGGAGCGTTCCTGCTTGGTGACGCCGGACTTCTCAGCGGCCGCCATGTGGCGACGCACTGGCAGTATGCGCCTCTCCTCGCCCAGCGCTTTCCAGAAGCAAAGGTGGACGGAGACCGGGTCTTCATCCGGGATGGCCCCATGGTCACCTCAGCCGGATCGAGCGCGGCGATCGATCTCGGCCTTTCGCTGGTCGAAGAGGATCTCGGCCGGGACGTTGCGCTTTTTGTCGCCCGCCGCCTGGTCGTGTTCCTGAAGAGGCCGGGGGATCAGTCTCAATTCAGCATGCATTTGGCTGCGCAAGGCGTCGACCGCAACCGTCTTTACAAGATCCAGCAGTACATTCTGAGCCACCCGGATGCCGATCTGTCCATCAACACCCTGGCAAACATAGCGGCGATGAGCCCCCGGAACTTCACGCGGGTCTTTACCCAGGAAGTGGGAATTTCGCCGGCCGAGTATGTCGATCTGACACGCATCGATGTTGCGCGCTTTCTGCTCGAAGGCAGCCGGCTATCGATCGATTCGATCGCCGCGAAATGCGGTTTCGGCTCGGCTCGGGCGATGCGCCGCGCCTTTCTCGCGCATTTCGGCGCGACGCCCTCCGACTACCGCGATCGGTTCCGGACCTCTGGAGACGGCTCGAGGCCGACTATGTCCGAAATCGGCTGACGGTTGTCTCGAAACCGCCGTGCCCGCCGATTGCCCAGCAACCGGGAACCGCGCCATTGCTTGGGTATGAAGGATTTCAAGGGACTGAAGCCGTTGGAGTTCGTGAGGTTCGCGCCGGCGCCCTGTGCTGGCAAAGGTGACCTCAGCTCGGACGCATTGCTCCGCTCAATTCTTCCGCCGCTCGTCGAGGAATTCTCCGATGGTGTGGCGATCGCGCGGATTACTGGGGGGAGCGGACCGCTTCTCTACATCAACAGGGCCTTCGAACGGCTGACGGGATACGCACGGCATGAGGTGCTCGGGAAGGATTGCCGGTACCTCCAGGGCAATGAGCGCCATCAACCGGAAATTGGCCGCATCGGAGAGGCCATCAGGGCTGCCGAACCGGTGGACGTCACACTCCGCAATCATCGGAAAGACGGGTCGGTCTTCTGGAACCATCTGAGCCTCAGACCTTTCACGGTTGGCGGCGAACTCCTCTACCTTGGTATTCTTCGCGATGTTTCGGCGACGCGACAGACAGAGATTGCCCTCGATCGCGCTGCAAACCTCGACGTTGCGACCGGTTGCCTCAACCGCCAGTCGTTCATCGTCAGCGTGGAAAGGCACTTCGCGACATGGGCCGGCCCCGTGCTGTTCGTGAAGTGCGACATCATCGGCTTCCACGACATCAACGCCGGGTACGGCTATGATGTCGGGGACGCATTGCTGATGGAAACCGGCCGCCGACTGCGCGGGACTGGGGCTGTTCTGGTCGCCCGGATCGGGGCAAACGAGTTTGCCCTGGCCTTCGAACTGACGGATGAGGCAAGCGGGCCACCGGTCGTGGCAGAGGTTTGCGCCGCCCTCGCTCCCGATTTCGTCATCCCAGGAGCGAATGTCTGTCTGCGCTTCGCCATCGGCTATGCGCTTGGCGACCCTCGCGGCAACCTGATCTCCCTGATCCGCAATGCCGGTGCTGCGCTGCATGCGGCGAAGTCGGCTCCGCTGAGCGGACCTCGCCGGTTTCAGCGTGCCGATGAAGAGGAAGCGCGCAATCGTGTCCAGATGACCCGCGAGTTGAGAGCCTCTCTCGCAAAGGATGAGTTCATCCATCACTTTCAGCCCCAGATCGATCTCGCGACGGGCCAATGCGTAGGTGCGGAAGCCTTGATAAGGTGGAATCACCCCCTGTTTGGCATCGTCCCGCCGGGCCGTTTCATCGAAGCGGCGGAGCGCAGCGGCGTGTTGCTCGACCTCGGCGAACGTGGTCTTGTCGCCGTCGCCGCCTTTGCGCGCAGGATCAACGAACGCCGGGATGAACCGCTGCGCTTTTCCGTGAATGTGTCCGCGACCGAGTTTTTGCATCGCGACATGGCCGACGTTGTCGACCGTGTTTTACGACAGTCCGGTGTCCGGCCGGGCTTGCTGACACTCGAAATCACCGAAAGCATGTTTCTCAATGACACGCCCGGCGTGCTGGAAGCTTTCCGCCGGCTGCGGAATCTCGGTGTCGGTCTCTCCGTCGATGATTTCGGGACCGGCTATTCAAACCTCCGTTCGCTTGAGGCCTTTCCCGTCACGGAGATCAAGATCGACCGGAACTTCGTCGCAGGCCTGCCTGCCAGCCCTTCGAAGGCCGTCATCGTTCGTGCGATCATTGACTTGGGCCGCGCCCTTGGGCTCACCGTCGTGGCGGAGGGCGTCGAGACGGAAGCTCAGCGAGCGCTGTTGAAGGGCATGGGCTGTCTAATCGGCCAAGGCTTTTTGCTCGGCCGCCCTGATGACGGCGAGGCCTTCGCAGCGAAATTCGGTGGGGTATCGACCGATCGCTCAGCCGATCGCGCCGTCAGACATGACTCATTTCGCAACAAGACGTCATTTGGCTCTCTGGCCACTCTTCGAGCTTCAAGTAGCGATTGATCCTGACCGAACGCGCCAACTGCGGAACTTGGCTGCGCTCCATAAACTGGACATTCTACATGACGCGATGTTGTGCTCGCCCCTGAGTTCCCACGCGACGACCGGCTCGCCATGGGTGAGGAGCCGGAGCACGCCGTTCCGCTGCGGCAGGATGCCTGGTGCTCGGGTCAGCTGGTGTTCGGAGTCGCCGACGAAGCACGGCAGCCTGCTCAGTCCGATCCCCTGGCGAACCGCGGCGATTTGCGCCTCGGCGTCCGGGGGCCTGAAAGGGACCTTGGCCGTTCGGATCTCGCCCGCCCGGGTCCAGTCCGGGATGCCGTGATCGTTGATGACGATCGGCCGGATGGGCCTCCGCGCACCCGCCCCGCCACGCCGCCAGCAGGTCGCGGGACGGGTAGACCCCGCTGGCCAGCTCCGGTCCCATCAGGCCGTGGAGATTGAGCGGGAGGGTCCTGCGGTCGACGACGAAGCGGATCACCGCGCCGCGATGATCCGATGCTGCCGGAGGCTAGCGACGAGAAGGCGGCGCCCAAGGCCGGAGAGGAAGTCGACATCGTCGGGCTTAAGCGAGAGCTTGTTGTGGAGCTGGAGAATGCGGGCCCTCGCGTCGGGCGTGCGGATGTCGGCCAGGGACAGCTTGACGAACGCGATCTCAAGCTTGTCGCAATCGCGTGTTTTCGGGGCATCGCAACGCCAGCGGATCAGGCGTTCCCGCCAGCGCCTGGTCTCCTCCTCCAGCCTGTCGAGGCTGTCCCGGCTTGAGTTGTCGATCATCGCATCGATCGAAGCCGTGATGGCGGCCAGCGCTCCCGGGCCGTCCGGGGTCGTCGACATGTCGCCGCCGATACGCTGCGAGGCGTCGGCGACGATCACGATGATGCGTCGGATTTCGCGCGCGGTCGCCACCGGCAGCGGCGCCGGCGCCGGGCCACGCATCGATCTCATGAGGTTTCGGGTGGCCAGATTGTCGACCAGGCCGCCGTCGAGCAGCTTGAGATAGCGCAGGTCAGGGGCCGTCGCGTAACGAGCTTGCGTTTCCTGAAGATGGGCCAGGACCGCGGAGCTCGTCGCTGGCGTCGCAGGGGCGCCCTGAGCCAGCGGACAGACCGGGTTGAAGTTTTCCAGCACGACCGGCGCGAACAAGACCGGCACGGCTGCCGACGCCGCCACGGCATGAGAGAGGGGAAAGCGGGTGTAGTCGCTGCAGATCGTGCGGAAGCCCTCGCGATCGAAGGAGAAGGGCGCGCGATTGTAGAGATCCGTCGCGTGCAACAGGAGGCGCGGTCCTCCCATACCATCGAGGTCGCCGAGCGTTGCGCCATGGTAGAGGTGAGCATCGAGCCAGTCCGCCAAGCCGGTGAGGTCATTGACGCCCCCGCGATAGCCGCGCAGCAGATTGTCCGGCGTGAAGGCGGTCCGCAGCGACGCTTCGGGATCCTGGTCCAGATAATCGCGCTTGAAAGCGGGTATGCCCGCCGGGCCATACAAGGCGAGATAGGCAGCCAGCAGGCCGCCGCCCGAAACGCCTGCGACCACCGCGATATCGTCTGCGAGCGTCCGGCCGGCTTCCCCGGGGACTTGCTGTTCGGCAAGCGCCGACAGAACCCCGTATCCAAAGGCGGCAGAACGGCTTCCTCCGCCCGAGAGAGCCAGCATGACCGCAGTGGCCCCCGGGCGCGCGCTCGGTGAGCCCGGGCGAGCCGACGCGGTGATATCCGTCAAGGGCAGGTTCGAAGGGGGATTGGAGGGGCTGGCGCAAGCTGACAGGCCGATGGACAGTGCGACTGCCTCCAGAACCTTCCGAGCCTTCTTCCAGCAGCCGGCACTCGGCTGGCTTGGCGGCTTGAGAACCATGCGGGCGCCATCTCCACGCCCGTGGTCTTCTCTTGCTGCAACGCCGGGCCGCGGGAAATCTCGCTTTGCTTGATTATCTCAGCATTATGCCCGCCGGCGGCCCGAAGCGTTCAGCCCGGTTTCGGCAGGCTCAGGCGGAAACAAGCACCGCGCGGCCGATCCAGGATGGCGATGGCGCCGCCATGCAGCTGTACGATTTCCCGCACGAGATGAAGCCCCAGGCCAGCGCCCCGATCCTGATGGGCGACGCGGGAAAAGGGCTCGAACATCCGCTCACGCTGTTGGGCTGCGATGCCGGGGCCTTCGTCGATCACCTCGATGATCCGCTCGCTCCCGATCGCGATGGTGATCGTGCCGCGCCGGCCGCCATGCTGGATGGCGTTCTGCACGAGATTGACGAGCGCCCGCTCCAGCCCTGCTGCGTCTCCGATGACCTCAACCCGTTCGGTTTTGGTCTCGAAGGCGAGCTCGTAGCCGGCGTTGATGGCGAGCGGCGCGAGATCGATGGCGGCGCGTCGGCCGATCGCGACGAGATCGAGCCTGACGAAGGCGTTGGGGGCGTGTTCCAACCGCTGCAGGTCGAGCAGTTGCTCAGCCATCACGGCGAGCCGGGCGACATCCTCAAGCAGCCGGACGCGCTCGGCCGAGCCCGGCAACGTCTCGATCCGGGTCTGCAGGATCGCGATCGGCGTCCTCAACTCATGAGCGGCGTCGGCGAGGAAGCGCTTCCGCCGGGAATGCCCCTCGTCCAGTCGTTGCAAGGCGCGATTGACCGCATCGACAAGCGGCGTGACCTCCCTCGGCATCAGCACTGTCGGGAGACGGGTACCTTGGCTGTCGATGTCGATCCGTTCCGCCTCCGCAGCGACGGCACCGAGCCCGCCTAACGCCCGGCTCACCACCACGGGCGTCGCGATCAAGGTCGCCAGAGCCATGACGAGAAGTGTCGGCAACACGAAACTTGCAAAGACGACGAGCACACCCTCGACCAGCCAGCGGAGCGGCGCCTCGCCTCCGGGACCGGTCACGACCTGGATCTCGCCAGCCGCGCTCCCGACCCAGCGCATCCGGGCATTCGCACGCGGCGGGTCTCCCAAATTCCAGCCCAAGCGCGCATTGCCGATCCCGTCCAGTGCGGCGCCGATGCGAGCGAAATGCGGCGGTGGAGATCCCTCGATCAGCTGATGCCCCAGCCGGTCGCGTACGACGTACCAAAGGTCCGGCACCGTCATGCGCAGCTTGATCAGCTCCGGCGTTTCGCGCACCGCCAAGCCGCCATTGGCGTCGCGCAGCACGGCGGTCTTCAACGCGTCGATCGTAACGTCTTCGGATTCGAAGTTGAGGAGATGGCCACCGAGATAAAGCGCGGCGATGATCGACACGACCAGCAACGACAGCAGCGCAGCCTGCAGCGCGAGAAGCCGGCGGATCAGCCGCCACTTCAGCGAATGGGCGGGCGATGCCGGAAGGGTCATGCTCCCGGCTTCAACAGATAGCCGATGCCGCGAATGCCGTGAATTTCCAGCTCGGCCCCGGCATTGCTCAGCCGCCGGCGCAAGCGAGAGATATGCATGTCGAGTGCGTTCGACTGAATTTCGTCGTCGAAGCCGTAGACTGCTTCCTCCAAGGTCGCGCGCTGGACGGCGCGGCCGTGGCGGCGCAGCAGGCTCTCCAGCACCAGCAGCTCCCGCCGTGGCAGATCGAGCGTGCTTCCGCCCACGCTTGCGCTGCGATTGCGCCAATCGAACTCGAAACGGCCGAGGCGCAGGAGGTCCGGCGCCAGCTCGGGCGATCGACGCAGCACGGCCCGCATCCGCGCGAGAAGTTCATCGATCACGAAAGGCTTGGCCAGGTAGTCATCGGCGCCCGTGTCGAGCCCCTGGACGCGCTCTTCGATATCGCCGCGCGCACTCAGGATGATGACGGGTGCCGCGAGCTTCCGGACGCGTATGCGGGGAAGCAGGTCGAGCCCGTCACCATCCGGTAGATTGCGATCGAGCAGTACCGCGCCATGAACGCCGGTGGTGATCGCTTCCTCGCCTTCGGCCAGCGTGCCGACATGGTCGATGACCATGTCGCGCTGCCCGAGGGCTGTGCGCAGGACGCTGGCCATCTCGGGTTCGTCCTCGACCAGAAGGATACGCATGCCGAGGCCTCAATGCCCGCGCATGAACGCGGCACCCGCATCCGGTTTGCCGGCGGTGGAAAGCGCTGACGGCTGCGGCATGGCGTGAGCTTCAAGTCGGGCTGGACTGTGCCCGATATCGAGCCCGATGCTTGCCGCAACATTGCGGGAAAAGGGGATTCCTGACCGCTCGCGAACCGGCGGGTCTTAGTCACCTCGAACTGAAGTTCGCTCCATTGTAGATTGGGGTACCGAGCGAGCGGGAACCCAGCGATGGCTAAGCGGCCGACCGACCGAAGGGGCCCTTGATGCTGCAGCCGGCGGACATCGCGCCGGGCGTGCGGGAACATTCATTCAGAATATAATTCGGTGACTCATAACCGGCGTCGATTGCCCCCCGACCGGTTTCGCAATCGCCGAGGGCTAAGGCTCAGACCGATCCGGTGCCTTGCGCGATGACGTTGGCGTAGGCCTTCGCGGCTCGCAGGATATGATCGCGCAAGATCATCCGAAGCTTGTCGCGGTCTTGCCGCGCGAATGCCTCGACGATCTCGCGATGTTCGAGATAGGAGGTGTCGCGCTCCCAAGAACGCTCGACCGAAAGATGCGCACGCAGCGCCGCCACCTGCCAGGAGATCGTCGCGAAAGCGTTGGCGACGAAGAGATTGCCGCAGTTGCGGAAAAAAGCGGCGTGAAAATCGGTGTCACTGCTGGCATAGGCGGTGCCGTCCTGGTCTCGATGCGCCTGCTCCATTCTCGCCAGCGCCACTCTGAGCTCGGCTGCGGTCCCAACGGCAGCGCCGTCGAGACAGAGCATGACGGCTTCCGTTTCGAGCATCAGGCGAAAACCAGCGAGCTGCTTCACGTCCTCCAGCGAGGGATCGAAGACGAAAGCGCCGCGATTGGGCACGATGGTCACGAGGCCGAGCGCAGCCAGCCTCCCGAGCGCCGCGCGCAACGGCGTGCGGCTCACGCCGAGCGCCAGCCCCGTCTCATCTTCAGGCAGGGCATGGCCGAAGGCCAGCTCAGCATTGACGATGGCATCGCGCAGCCGATGCTCGACCATCTCCGCCAGCGAGCGCGGGTGTTCGAGCGCCTTCAAGCCCAGCGCGCGTTCGCCAGTCTTGGAGCGGGGCTTGGTCGGACGTCGGTCAGGATACATTCCGTCGCTCAGGCGTAGCGGCCGAGGTCGAGCACGCTTTCATATTCGTGGATCGGCATCAGTTCGTCGGCCCAAGCGGCCGTCGAGCCGTTCATTCTGAGGTCCGAAGCGAAGCGTTGCATCAGCCGAGCATAAGCCAGCGTGGCCGACAAGGGGAAGGCCAGGAGCTTGAATCCGATCGATTCGAAGGTCGCGGCGTCCAGGGCCGGCGTGCGGCCGTCGACGGAATTGAACATCATCGGCGCGTCGATGCTGCGCACGGCACGGCGCATCTCCTCCTCGCTCTGCAGCATCTCGATCAGGACAAGATCGGCCCCCGCCCTCGCATAGGCTTGGCCGCGCGCGATAGCCTCGTCGAGCCCGAGCACCAGGCGGGAATCGGTGCGGCCGATGATCAGCATGTCCGGGTCCCGGCGCGTCTTCACGGCATGGCGGATCTTTTCGGCATGCTCCTCCGCCGAAACCAGCGAGAGTCCGCTCATCGCGCCGCATTTCTTCGGCGTCACCTGGTCTTCGAGATGCAGCGCGGCAACGCCGGCCGCCTCGTATTCCGCGATGGTGCGCGCGACGTTGTTGAGGTTGCCGTAGCCGGTATCGGCATCCGCGATCAGCGGAACGGCGATGCTCGCCGCAATCGCGCGGGCGCGGCCGGCCATCTCGGTCAAGGTCAGGAGGCCGAGGTCGGGCGCCCCCAGCATCGCGGCGGAAAGACCGTTTCCGGTCATGTAGACGGCCTCGAATCCAGCCTGCTCAAGAATCCGTGCGCCCAGCGCGTCGTGGCAGCCCGGGGCCACGATGATACCCGGCTCATTCAATCTCGGTCGCAGCGCTCGCATCCTATTTGTGTCCCGTGTCCTGTATACAATTGTTGCGGCGATATGATGCGCATGCTACGAGCCTGTCAATAACGGCGCCCATCGAGTGCGCTGAGAGGGACGGGAATGCTAGCCGAGGTATCGCCGATCGACGCCGCCGTTCTGCCATCTGCGCTGTCCGCGGAGCTTGGCTCGCTTCTTGGGCGGCGTTTCACAACGGCTCTGGCCGATCGCACCCATCACGGACACGGAGAATCCTATCACGCCGGCCGGGCGCCCGATGCCGTCTGTTATGCAGAGAGCACCGAGGAGGTCGCCGCGATCGTGAGGCTTTGCGCCGCCTATCGCATGCCGATCGTTCCGTTTGGCGCCGGCACCTCGCTGGAGGGGCATGTCACCGCCATCCATGGCGGGGTCTGCATCGATCTCAGCCGCATGAATGCGGTGCTCTCCGTCCGTCCCGAGGATCTCGATGCGACCGTGCAGGCGGGCGTGACCCGTCAGCAGCTCAACAGCCACCTGCGCGATCTCGGCCTGTTCTTCCCGATCGATCCGGGCGGCGAGAGCACCATCGGCGGCATGGCGGCGACACGCGCCTCCGGCACCAATGCCGTCCGCTACGGCACGATGCGCGAGAACGTGATCTCGCTGACGGCCGTCACGGCGGAGGGCGAGATCATCCGCACCACGCGGCGCGCCCGCAAATCCTCGGCCGGCTACGACCTCACCCGCCTGCTCGTCGGCTCGGAAGGCACATTGGCCATCATCACTGAGGTCACGGTGCGGCTCTACGGCATTCCCGAGGCGATCAGCGCCGCGGTCTGTTCGTTTCCCGCCGTGTCGAACGCCGTCGATCTCGTGGTCGCGGTGATCCAGAGCGGCATTCCCGTCGCTCGTGTCGAACTGCTCGACAACACGACCGTGCGGGCCGTCAACCTGTACAGCAAGCTGGCGCTGAACGAGGCGCCGACGCTTTTCTTCGAGTTCCACGGCTCGCAGGCCGGAGTCTGCGAGCAGGCGGAGACGGTGGAGGCGCTGGCGGCGGATTTCGGCGCGCTCGGCTTCGTCGCGGCGGCCGATGCCGACAGCCGCGCCCGGTTGTGGAAGGCCCGGCACGACACCCACTATGCCGTTCAGGCCTTGCGCCCGAATGCCAAGCTCTGGAGCACCGATGTCTGCGTGCCGATTTCAGCGCTGGCGCCTTGCATCGCGCAGACGCAGGCGGATATCGCCGATGCTTCCTTCCCG
>NZ_JAELTI010000072.1 GCF_016428755.1 Allobosea sp. ASV33 | reverse complement strand
GATCGATACCTATTTCATGCCGCAGGGCGTCGCCGCAGACCTGATCGCCACCAAGTACGGCTTCTCGCGCGACGATGTCGACGCCTTCGCCGTGCGCTCGCACCAGCGTGCCGCAAAGGCCTGGGCCGAAGGCCGCTTCAAGAACTCGGTGATCCCCGTCACCGACGTCAACGGCCTCGTCATCCTCGACCGCGACGAGACGATCCGGCCGGGCACCGACATGCAGGCGCTGGCCGCGCTCAAGGCCTCCTTCGTCCAGATGGGCGAGATGGGCGGTTTCGATGCCGTCGCGACCTCGGCGCATCCCGATGTCGAGTTCGTCAACCACGTCCACCATGCCGGCAATTCGTCGGGCATCGTCGATGGCGCAGCGGCCGTGCTCGTCGGTTCGAAGAAGGCCGGTAAGGCAGCGGGCCTGAAGCCCCGTGCCCGCATCAAGGCCTTCGCCACGGTCGGATCCGATCTCGCGCTGATGCTGACCGGCCCGGTCGACGTCACCGAGCGCGTTCTGAAGAAGGCCGGCATGTCGATCAAGGACATCGACCTGTTCGAGCTGAACGAGGCCTTCTCCTCGGTCGTGCTGCGTTACCAGCAGGCGCTCGACATCGACGACGCCATCCTGAACGTGAATGGCGGTGCCATCGCCATGGGCCATCCGCTCGGCGCGACCGGCGCGATGGTGTTGGGCACCGTGCTCGACGAGCTGGAGCGTCAGGACAAGCAGGTCGCGCTGGTGACGCTCTGCGTCGCCGTCGGCATGGGCGTCGCCACCATCATCGAGCGGGTCTAGCGCCGTCATCCCGTGCGCGCTGCGGCATGCAATGCCGCTGCGCAGACACGGGACCGCGTGACAAGAAAACGCCTGAACATCGCCTTTTCCTGATGACGATCCCGGATCGCCGCAATGCGGCGCCCGGGATGACCCGACCCACCGGAGGGACCGTCCATGAACCTCACCAATTTCCGCTTCGAGACCGACGCCGACGGCATCGCCGTCGCGACCTGGGACATGCCGGGCCGCTCGATGAACGTCATCACCCCCGAGGTGATGGAAGAGCTGAACCAGATCGTCGACAAGGTCGCGGGCGATGAAGCCATCAAGGGCTGCGTCATCACCTCCG
Organism: Allobosea sp. ASV33; assembly: GCF_016428755.1. Classification (GTDB taxonomy): domain Bacteria; phylum Pseudomonadota; class Alphaproteobacteria; order Rhizobiales; family Beijerinckiaceae; genus Allobosea. The sequence goes on along the minus strand of NZ_JAELTI010000072.1, from coordinate 27,645 downwards.
GCAAGGAGAGCTTCTCCGGCGGCGCCGATCTCACCATGCTCCAGGGCCTGCGCGATCTCTATGTGAAGCTCGCCAAGGAAAAGGGCGAGGCGGTCGCGATGCAGAGCTTCTTCGACGAGAGCCGCAAGCTCTCGCTGCTCTATCGCAAGCTCGAAACCTGCGGGAAGCCCTTCGCCGCCGCGATCCACGGGGTCTGCCTGGGCGGTGCCTTCGAGCTCTCGCTGTCCTGCCAGTACCGCGTCGTCTCGGACGATGCCTCGACCCGCGTCGGCCTGCCCGAGATCAAGGTCGGGCTCTTCCCCGGCGCCGGTGGCACCCAGCGCGTGGCGCGCCTGATGCAGACCGGCGACGCGCTCCAGATGATGTTCAAGGGCGAGCAGGTGAAGGCGCTGCCGGCGCGCAATTCCGGCCTCGTCCATGCCGTCGCACCCCGCGCCGACATCGTCCAGAACGCCAAGGACTGGCTCAAAGCCAACCCGCAGGCGACCCAGACCTGGGACCAGAAGGGCTTCAAGCTGCCCTCCAACAAGGTGCATTCGCCGGCCGGCATGCAGATCTGGCCGCCGGCCAACGCGATCTATCGCCGCGAGACCAACGACAACTACCCGGCCGCCCGCGCCATCCTCTCGGCTGTCTATGAGGGCTTGCAGCTCCCGATCGATCTCGGCCTCAAGGTCGAGAGCCGCTACTTCGCCAAGATCCTCCGGACGAAGGAGGCGGCGTCGATGATCCGCTCGCTCTTCGTCTCGATGCAGGAGCTGAACAAGGGCGCCCGCCGCCCGGCCGACGTGCCGCCGTCGAAGCTCAAGAAGGTCGGCGTCATCGGCGCGGGCTTCATGGGCGCTGGCATCGCCTATGTCACGGCACAGGCCGGCCTTGAGGTCGTGCTCGTCGATCGTGACATCGAGGCGGCCGAGAAGGGCAAGGCCTATTCGCACAAGCTGGTTTCCGACCAGATCATGAAGGGCCGCGCCAAGACCGCCGATCGCGATGCGCTGCTCGGCCGCATCAAAGCATCCGCCGATTATGCCGACCTCAAGGGCTGCGACCTGATCGTCGAGGCCGTCTTCGAGGACCCGAAGGTCAAGGCCGCGGTGATCGCCGAGGTCGAGGCCGTGGTCGGCCCGCGCACCATCTTCGGCTCGAACACCTCGACGCTGCCGATCACCGGCCTCGCCGAGAACAGCCAGCGGCCGAAGAACTTCATCGGTATTCATTTCTTCTCGCCGGTCGAGAAGATGCTGCTGGTCGAGGTCATCATGGCCAAGAAGACCGGCAAGAAGGCGCTCGCCATGGCGCTGGACTATGTCCGCGCCATCAGGAAGACGCCGATCGTGGTCAACGACACCCGTGGCTTCTACGCCAATCGCTGCGTGGGCAACTATATCCGCGAAGGCCATCTCATGCTGATGGAAGGCGTGCCGCCGGCGATGATCGAGGCTGCCGGCAAGCAGGCCGGCATGCCGGTTGGCCCGCTCTCGCTCAATGACGAGGTCGCGGTCGATCTCGCCTGGAAGGTGCTGAAGGCGACGAAGGCCCAGCTCGGCGACGCTGCCGTCGATCCGGCGCAGGAGAAGCTGCTCTCTGACATGGTGGAGAAGCACGGGCGTCTCGGCCGCAAGAACCGCAAGGGCTTCTACGGCTATCCGGAAGCCGGGCCGAAGCGGCTCTGGCCGGGCCTCGCCGATCTCGTCGGCAAGCAGCTCGATCCCGACAGCGTCGACATGGAGGAGCTGAAGCACCGGCTGCTGGTGACGCAGGCGCTCGAAGCCGCGCGGACCTATGAGGAAGGCGTCGTCACCGATCCGCGCGAGGCCGATGTCGGCTCGATCATCGGCTTCGGCTTCGCGCCCTTCTCCGGCGGTACGCTCTCCTATATCGACAACATGGGCGCGGCCGCCTTCGTGAAGCTCTGCGAGAAGCTGGCTAAGAGCCATGGCGAGCGCTTCAAGCCGAACCGCCTGCTGAAGCGCATGGCCAAGACCGGCGAGAGCTTTTACGGCACGGCCGAGAAGAAGTCGGCGGCCTGAGCGGGGGGCTCCGGTTCTCGTTTCGGTTTTTCTGGAGCCTTCATCCTGGGGAGCCGCGTCAGCGGCGTCTCGGAGGATGTTCCAGATGCCTCCGGAACTTCCTGAAGCATCCTTCGAGACGCCATTCCCACGGGAATGGCTCCTCAGGATGAGGCCGTAGAGCTGATTATCAGCTTTCAGTTCGCCAGCCGCGTGCGCAGCAGGCGATATGCGCCTCCGCGCTGTTGACCGTGACGCGGCCGGGCATGGCGCGGTCACACGATCCTGGTGAATGGCAGCTACGCCACGAAGCGAGCTTGCCGTCGGCGCGCGAGCAGGCCTACGCAGCAGATGTCGTCGTTCGATCGAATGATGTGTTCATCGGCTGCATCGGCAAGCGGTGTGCCGGTGGGGGCCGGTTTCGACGACCGGAAGCGAGGCCATAAGCACGGGGTCGGAACAAGTCCATGTCATCAAGGCCGATTCTGAGCTTTCCCGACCCGCGTCTGCGCGTGGCGGCTGCATCCGTCACGCGTTTCGATGCCGATCTACGGGAACTGGCGGCGGATATGCTCGACACGATGCGGGAAGCGCCCGGCATCGGCATCACCGCGCCGCATGTCGGCGTGTCGTTGCGGCTGGTGGTGCTGGAGCTGGTGCCCGGCGACGTCCGGACCTACGTCAATCCGGTCCTGGACGGTGTCTCGCGCGAGACACTTCGTCATGTCGAGGGCAGTATCGCGATGCCGGGCGTCACCGACGAGCTGGAGCGTCACGCCCATGTCCGGGTGCGCTATCGGGATCTCGACGGCGCGGAGCATGTGGAGGAGGCGGACGGCCTGCTGGCCGTCTGCCATCAGCACGAGATCGACCAGCTCGACGGCATCTTCTGGATCGACCGCCTGTCGCGGCTCAAGCGCGACAGGCTGATCGCCCGCTACAACAAGCTGCGGCGCAGCTGAGCGCAGGCGCGCTTTGCCTGCCTCCGCCCGGCTGGCGTCCGGGCGTCGTGAGCTCGTACCATTTGTTTGCGACGATTCGACGGTGAGGAGCGGGCTTATGCATATGGTGATGGTGATCGGGGGCGGCGTGGTGCTGCTGGGCCTGTTCCTGCTGTTCGGCAAGCTGTGGGGCGGGGCTCAGCCGGATTATGCGCTCGCCGCCAAGTTTTTCGTGCCGGTCTGGCTGGCCGTGACGTTGGTCAACATGTGGGTCGGCGTGACCAAGGCGGGCTATTCCGTGCGCGAGGAGCTGCCGATCCTCGTTCTGGTCTTCGCCGTGCCGGCCTTGCTGGCTCTGCTGATCGCCTGGCGCATCGGGCGCTGACAAATGCGCGAAAGCCGCCTCCCGAAAGGAGGCGGCTTTCGGTCTTAGGGCGCCGGGAAGATCGCCCTTATCCGGCTAGTTCGCGACCGATCGGATCACCCGGCGCAGCTTGCCGATCAGCTCATCGACCTGTGATTCCGTGATGATCAGCGGCGGCGAGAAGGCGATCGTGTCGGCGGCGGTGCGGATCATCAGCCCTTCCTCGTGGAAGGCGCGCTCGATCGCCTCGTAGCCGCGTTTGCCCGGGCCTTCCGCCCGTGGCGCCAGATCGACGGCGCCGACCATGCCGAGCGTGCGGATGTCGACCACGTTCGGCTCAGCCCTCAGGCTCATCACCGCATCGGCCCAGGCGCCTTCCATGGCGCGGGCACGCTCGAACAGCCCTTCCTCGCGATAGATGTCGAGGGAGGCGATGGCCGCGGCCGCGGCCAGCGGATGGCCGGAATAGGTATAGCCGTGGAACAGCTCGATGACGTTGTCCGGGCCGCCCATGAAGGCGTCGTAGATATGCTTGCGCACGATCACCCCACCCATCGGCACGGTGCCGGAGGTGACGCCCTTGGCGAAGGTGATCATGTCCGGGATCACGCCGTAGCGCTCGGCCGCGAAGGCGAAGCCGAGGCGCCCGAAGCCGGTGATGACCTCGTCGAAGATCAAGAGGATGCCGTGCTTGTCGCAGATCTCGCGCAGGCGCTTGAGATAGCCCTTCGGCGGCGGCAGCGCGCCGGTTGAGCCCGCCATCGGCTCGACGATCACGGCGGCGATGGTCGAGGCGTCGTGCAGTGCGACGATCCTTTCGAGATCGTCGGCGAAATGCGCGCCGTAATCCGGCTCGCCCTTGCTGAAGGCCTGCTTCTCGCGGTCGTAAGTGTGGGCGAGGTGGTCGACGCCGGTGAGCAGCGAGCCGAAGAACTTGCGGTTGTTCGACATGCCGCCGACCGAGATGCCGCCGAAGCCGACGCCGTGATAGCCGCGCTCGCGCCCGATCAGGCGGGTCTTGGCGGCCTTGCCCGAGACGTTCCAGTAGGCCAGCGCGATCTTGAGGGCTGAGTCGGCCGCTTCCGAGCCCGAGCCGGCGAAGAAGACATGGTCGAGATCGCCCGGCGCCAGCGCCGCGATGCGGGCGGCGGCGGCGAAGACCTTGGGGTGGCCGTACTGGAAGGACGGGGCGTAGTCGAGGTCGCGCGCCTGGGCCTGGATTGCCTGGATGATCGGCTCGCGCGCATGGCCGGCATTGCAGCACCACAGGCCGGCGGTGCCGTCCATGACCGGCTTGTTCTCCGGGGTGTAGTAGAACATGCCCTCGGCGCGCGCGACCATGCGCGGGTTCTTCTTGAACGACCGGTTGGCCGTGAACGGCATCCAGTAGGCTTCGAGGTCGTTCGGCGTGGCGATGGCGGAGGATGCGGACGTCATTCGAAGGCCCCTGTGGATTAACCTTGGTGAAAGCTAGCAGGAGCCACCGGCCTGTAAATCGCCATCATGGCAACGGATGGCTGCGCCCCACGGATGGCGGCCCGAACCCGCTTGCGGGTGACGTTAGGTCGTGGATGGCGTAAACTCCCCGCTTGAGGGGCGAAGGGCAGAACGGACCCCGATGGCAGAAAGTGCTGATGATCCTGGACGGCTGGACGTCAGAGCCGCTGCGATCATTCGCGCGGGTCTCGACCGTGTCCTCGTCTCGGACGCCTTTCGCGCCGCGCCCCAGCTCTCGGCCTTCCTGAGCTTCATCGTCGAGCGCACGGTCGAGGGCCGCGCGGCCGAGTTGAAGGGTTATACGATCGCGGTCGAGGGGCTCGGCCGGCCGGCCGATTTCAACCCGCAGCTCGATCCGATCGTTCGCGTCGAGGCCGGGCGGCTGAGGCGGGCGCTGGCGCAGTACTATGCCGGGGACGGTCGCGGCGATCCCGTGCAGATCTCGATGCCGGTCGGCGGTTATGTCCCGGTCTTCACCTGGTTCGGCGGGGAGGGGAGCCGGGCCCCAGCCGACGCCTTGGATGAGGCGCAGGAGCCGGACAGGCGGACGGCCCGCCGCTGGGCCGGCCTGACCCTTGCCGCGTTGGCGCTGGGCCTGCTCGCGCTCGGCTGGTGGTATCTGGCGCCGGCGCGCGGGCCGGTCCCGTCCGAAGAGGCGAAGCCCGCGGCGGTCGAGCAGAGCGCAGGCGCAGCCCGCGAGACGGCTGCGATGCCGCTGCTCCTGCGCGTCGCGATCATCATTCCCAATCCGCCCTCCGATCCCAAGCTGGCAGCCGTCCTGCGCCGCTTCTCGGCGCTGCTTGTCGATGCCATGGCGCGTTTCGATGACATCGTGACCATCAAGGCGCCGCCCCCTGGCTCGTCCGGGGAGGAGGACGTGGACTATGCCATCGAGATCGACGTTCAGGGGCTCGACGCTGGAGCCGTGGGGCTCGCCCGCCTGCGCGCGGTCCGGGATGGCCGCATCGTCTGGACGACCTCGTCGAGCCGGGCATCGATCGCTGCGCTCCAGGAGAACGACATTGCCGAGATGGCGCGGCGGCTGGCGACGCGATTGACCGAGCCCTTCGGCATCATTCCCGCCGATGCGCGTCAGGGCGCGACGTCCCCCGCCATACGCTGCATCCTGAAGGCGTTCGAGGCGCGCCGCTCGATGCAGCCCGAGATGCATCTGGCGGCCCGGACCTGCCTGGTTCAGCTCGTCGAGCAGGAGCCCGGCTTTTATCCGGGCTGGGCCCACCTCGCGATCATGACGCTGGGCGAGCATGCCGGCCCGGGCCGGCAAGGCGCTGGCCAGCAGGACGACGCCGACAACAGACGCCCGCCGCTCGACCGCTCCCTCGTGGCCGCGCTGACGGCGATCCGCCTGGCGCCGTCGGGCGCGCGGGCCTACCAGGCGCTGATGAAGGTGCTGCTGTTGCGCGGCGCGACCGACGAGGCGATCCAGATGGGCCGGGAGGCGCTGACGCGCAATCCCTACGATCCTGAAATCCTTGCCGATGTCGGCGCGCTCTATGTTCGGCTCGATCGCGCGGCGGAGGGTTTGCCTCTTCTGGAAAAGGCGACCTCCCTCAGCGTCGCCCGGCCGGCGCGCTACGATTTCTATGCGTTCCTTGGCGCCTATCTGGTCGGCTCGGGCAAGGCCTCCGACAATTATGCTGCGATGCTCGCCGGCGATTCCAGCCCGCTCAGCCTGCTCGGTCAGGCTCTCGACGCCGCAGCCGACGCCGATGCCGAAAGGCGGGCCAAGGCACTCGCGCAATTGCGGGAGAAATCTCCGGCCTTCGCGCAAAACCCGCGCGCTTTCCTCGAAAAGCGCGGTTTCGCCGGCTCGGTGATCGATCGGATTCTGACGGCGCTCGATCCGAACAAGCCGTAAGTCCCGGCCGGCGCACGGGATGTGGCGAAACTGGGGCGGATCGCTCGCAAAACCGCGCCGGCAAGGTTAATCTGCGGTTTGAGACCGTGATTCGTTCCCCCATTCCGATTCCTTGACGTAGCGCGAACGCTGCCGTGGCACCCGCCCGCTTGAAAGCTCTGCATCCTCTCGCTGGCGCCGTGACCGGCCTGTCGGCCGGCGCGGTGGTTGCGATCCTGCTGCCGGGCGGGCTCGGCTCGGCGCTTGGCCTGTTGGCCTCCGGGGCAGGGGCGATGTTGGCGATGCGGGCCTTCGAGCAGCGTGGCCTGGCCCGGCACGAGCAGGCCATGGCCGGGCTCGGCGAGGTCAAGGTCAGGCTCGCCACCAATGCCATTCGCCTCGATGCCCTCTCCCAGCGCGTCGAGCAGATGCCGATGCGCGATGCCGATGCCGCGCCGGCGCGTGCTGCGATCCATGAACTGACCGCCGAGGTCGGCCTGCTCGGCGACCTGATCCATCAGGTCGCGACGACGCTGGCCGACCATGAGACCGTCCTGGCGCGCCTGCCCGAACCGGCTCCGGCCGCCGCGCCTGCGCCGATACCCGAGGTGGTGCTCGATCCGGAAGCGGCCCGCCGCGCACGGGCCGAGAAGCTCGCCGCCGAGCGCGCTGCGGCAGCCGCCGCGGCGCGGGAGGAAGCGGAGGCCGAGCGGGCGGCCCTGATCGGCAAGGCCCTCAGCGAAGGCCGGCTCGAAGTCCATCTGCAGCCGATCGTCTCGCTGCCCCAGCGCCGGACCTGCGGCTACGAGGCGCTGGCGCGCCTGCGTCTCGACGAGAACACCCTGCTGCTGCCTCACGAGTTCATCGAGACCGTCGAGACGCGCGGCTTCGGGCCGACCCTGGACGCTCTCGTCCTGACGCGGGCCCTGGCGATCGCCCGCCATCTCGGCTCGAAGGACGGCGGCATCTTCGTCTCCTGCAATTTCAGCCATGCAACCTGGAGCTCGTCGCGGGCGCTGGCCACCCTGACCCGCATTCTCGACAAGTATCGCGACCATACCGCCCATCTCGTCATCGAGATGCCACAGACGGTGTTCCGCGAGCTCGATCCGACCAGTCTCGGCCTGCTCGGCGCGATGTCGGCGAACGGCGTGCGTTTCGCGCTGGACCAACTGGTGGACCTGCGGCTCGATCCGCGCGCCCTGTTCGATCGTGGCATCCGCTATGTGAAGGCGCCCGCTGCCCTGCTTCAGGCCCATGTGGAGGGGCGCGTCCAGAGCGATATCGATGCCGGCGATCTCGCCGCCTTGCTGGCTCGCATGTCGGTCACCCTCGTGGCCGATCAGGTCGAGGACAATCCGGCTGCGGCCGACATGATCGATCTCGGCGCCACGATGGGGCAGGGGCTGGCCTTCTCGCCGCCGCGCCCGGTCAAGCCCGAGGTCTTCGCCGAGCCGGAGCCTGCGCCCGCCGCAGTCGCCTCCGTCGCGCCGCCTCCGGAGCCGCTGCCCGAGGCCGCGCGGCCGCCGCAGAACATCGTCGATCGGTTGCTTGGCCAGGACAGGCGGATGCCGGCCTCGCCCGCGCTCCCGGAAGCCGCGCCGCAGGAAACGCGGCCCGAACGACTGCCCTTCCGGGCCGTCCTGCGCCGCGCCAGCGCCTGACGCGCGGCTGCCCGCCGCGCTCTCCGGTTCCGCTTCCGGCGAATCCCGTCTAGATCAGGTCTTGTCGAGGGGCGAAGCCCGCCTCCCTCATTCAACCGCCGGAGATCGAGACAGTGTCGTCATCGGGGATCGCTTCCACCCTTCCGCTTGCGGGCTTTTCCGACGTCGCGGATCGTTTCGATCTCTGCCTGTGCGATGTCTGGGGCGTGGTCCATAACGGCGTCGCCGCCTATCGCGACGCGGTCGCCGCGCTGATGCGGATGCGCCAGCATGGCGTCAGCGTCGTCCTCGTCACCAACGCGCCGCGCCCGGCTGAGGTCATCATCGGCCAGCTCGACGGTTTCGCCGTGCCGCGCGAGGCCTGGGACGCGATCGTCACCTCGGGCGATGTCTGCCGCTCCCTGATCCGCGAGCGCGCCGGCCAGCCGGTGTACCGGCTCGGTCCCGACCGCGACCTGCCGCTGATCGCCGGGCTCGACGTGCGCGAGTCCTCCCCCGACGAGGCGGCCTATGTGCTCTGCACCGGTCTGTTCGACGACGAGAAGGACACGGCGGCGACCTATGCCGATCTGCTCGCCGGTTTCGCCGCGCGCAATGTGCCTCTGATCTGCGCCAATCCCGACCTCGTCGTCGAGCGTGGCGGCCGCATCATCCCCTGCGCCGGCTCGGTCGCCCTGGCCTATGAGGAGATCGGCGGCAAGGTGATCTATGCCGGCAAGCCGCATCGGCCGATCTACGAGGCGGCGGTTGTTGCGGCCGAGAAGGCGCGTGGCAGCTCGATCGCCCGTGACAGGATCTGTGCGGTGGGCGATGCCATCCGCACGGACATCGCCGGGGCGGACGCTTTCGGCGCGGCCGGCATCATGGTGCTGGCCGGCATCCACGCCCAGGATCTGATGGAAGCGTCATGGGAGGAGCGTCACGGCTGGTTCGGCCGGCAGACGCATTGCCCGGCCTACGCGATGCCGCATCTGGTGTGGTGAGGAAGCAGGAGCATCGCCGTCATTCTCGGGCGGAGCGAAGCGCAGACCGGAGAAACTCCGTCAGGATAGGGCGCTCTCTCGTCCTGGGATGCTCGGGGCAGGCCCGAGCATGACGATCCTTACGCCGCGGCGCAGACCGATTCGATCTTGGTCTTCAGCGTCTGTGCGTTGAACGGCTTGACGATGTAGTTGCTGACGCCAGCCTTCTTGGCCGCGACGACGTTCTCGGTCTTCGATTCGGCGGTGACGATGATGAACGGCGTCTCCGCCAGCGCCGTCTCCTCGCGCACCTTCTGGAGCAGTTCGAAGCCGCTCATCGGCTCCATGTTCCAGTCGGAGATCACGAGGCCGTATTTCTTGTCGCGCATCTTCGAGATCGCGGCCGAGCCGTCCGAGGCATCGTCGACATTCTCGAAGCCGAGCTGCTTCAGCAGGTTGCGGATGATGCGGACCATCGTCTGGTAGTCGTCGACGACGAGGATCGGCATGGATGGGTCGAGAGCCATTCTGATGCTCCAGGCATGACGGTTGCGGTGCTGGGAGATGCCAGCGCCGTGCCGCTCGCTTGCGTTGATAGCCGGCCCGCCTTGCGAACCGGTTAATCCGATGCCGAAGTGACCCAAGGGTAGCCGGGTGCGCCGCACCAAAGTCCAATTGCGCTCATGTTGCGGTTGCGAGATGCTTAACCGGATTGCAGACAGGAGGGCGCAGGCTCGCGAGCCGCGCGTGATCCATGGCCGTTCAGCCGATGCCCGGCGGGCTCTATACCGTTCATGCCTTCGAGGATCTGGCCGTCGGGCAGAGCGAAAGCCTGATGCGGACGGTGATGGAGCGGGACGTCGCCCTTTTCGCCGAGCTCTCGGGTGACGCCAACCCGATCCATCTCTGCGATCATTTCGCCGCGAACACGAAGTTCGGCCAGCGCATCGCCCATGGCATGTTGACGGCGAGCCTGGTTTCCGCCTTGCTCGGCACGCGTTTGCCGGGGCCCGGCGCGGTCTATCTCTCGCAGACATTGACCTTTCTGGCCCCGGTCAAGATCGGTGACGTCGTCATGGCCCGCGTCGAGGTCGTCGAACTCGTCGCGGAGCGCCGTAGGGTCCGGTTCTTCTGCGAGTGCCTCGTCGACGGCAAGGCCGTGATGGAGGGCGAGGCCTGGGTCGCGATGCCGCCGAAGCCGCGCGGCTGAAGGGCGTAACCGGCCCGCGGCCTTGACGCCCCGCCGGGCTTCGCCGCAAAGACGGTCATCGCCCTGTTTGCTGGGGCAGGTGGACGTTTCCGATCGATGCCATCCCAAGCCGATGCGCCGCAGCCCCCCGAGCCGACGGCCGTGGTCCTCGACCTCGACAAGCCCATCCCCGAAGCGTTGCGCGGTGCCGTCCTGGCGCTCGGCAATTTCGACGGCGTCCATCGCGGCCATGCCGAGCTGGCGCACCGCGCCGCCTCCCTCGCCGCCGAGCTTGGCAGCAGGCCCGCCGCCTTCACCTTCGAGCCGCATCCGCGCAGCGTCTTTCGGCCCGAAGAGCCGGTCTTCCGGCTGACTTCGCCGCAGCTCAAGCTGGAACTGCTGGCCGATGCCGGCTTGCGCCAGGTCTTCGTCCTGCCCTTCGACCGCGAGATCGCGGCGCTTCCGGCGGAGCAATTCGTCGATGACCTGCTGATCGGGCGGCTCGGCGCCTCCGGCCTGGTCTGCGGCTACGACTTCCATTTCGGCAAGGGCCGGACCGGATCGCCGGAAATGCTGCAGGCCCATGGCCTTGCCATAGGCGTGCCCGTTTCGGTCGTCGCGCCCTATTCCTGGCAGGGCGAGCCGGTCTCCTCCACTTTGATCCGTACGGCGCTGGAAGCCGGCGACGTGGCCCGCGCCGCGACCTTCCTCGGCCGGCCTTGGCTGGTGCGCGGGCTCGTCGCCCATGGCGACAAGCGCGGGCGCGAGCTCGGCTATCCCACCGCCAACATGCAGCTTTCCCGCGACTGCAAGTTGCGCCACGGCATCTACGCCGTGCGCATGAAGATCGACGGCATCTGGCATGACGGCGTCGCAAGCTTCGGCCGCCGCCCGACCTTCGATGACGGCGCGCCGCGGCTCGAGACCTTCGTCTTCGATTTCTCCGGTGACCTTTACGGCCAGCGCGTCGATGTCGCCTTCGTCGACTGGCTGCGCGGTGAGGAGAAGTTCGATTCGCTCCCGGCCCTGATCGCCCAGATGGATGCCGATAGCGCCCGCGCACGCGACATCCTGGCGGGAACGCCGCCCTTCCTTCCGTAGGCCGCGCCTGCTAGAAGCCCTTCATGCCCGCAGAACGCGCCATGCTGATCGATCTTTCCCGGCGAATTACGGGCCCGGCTGCCGCCTCGCGCTAGATTAGCGCGGGCGCTTGCGCAGTCCGGGTTGAAGACCGCTTTTCCCGTTTTACGCGTGGATGCCCGAGGCCTCGACCGGCCCGCCGTCCCGACTGTCCGAGCCGGATGATGACTGACAAGACCAGCACCGCCAAAGCCGCCGAGACCGCTGCCGACAGCGTCGACTACTCGCAAACACTGTTCCTGCCCCAGACCGAGTTCCCGATGCGCGCCGGCCTGCCGCAGCGCGAGCCGGAACTGCTCGCCCGCTGGGCGAAGATGGACCTCTATCGCAAGCTGCGCGAAGCGGGGCAGGGGCGCGACAGGTTCGTGCTCCACGACGGCCCTCCCTATGCCAACGGCAACATCCATATCGGCCATGCGCTGAACAAGGTGCTGAAGGACCTCGTCACGCGCTCGCAGCAGATGCTCGGCTACGATTCGAACTATGTGCCGGGCTGGGACTGCCACGGTCTGCCGATCGAGTGGAAGATCGAGGAGCAGTATCGCGCCAAGGGGCTGAACAAGGACGACGTTCCGGTCGTCGAGTTCCGCAAGGAATGCCGCGCCTTCGCCGAGCACTGGGTCGATGTCCAGCGCGAGGAGTTCAAGCGCCTGGGCGTCGAGGGCGACTGGGCCAACCCCTACCTGACCATGGCCTATCCGGCCGAGGCGCAGATCGCGCGCGAGATCATGAAATTCGCCGAGACCGGCCAGCTCTATCGCGGCTCCAAGCCGGTGATGTGGTCGGTGGTCGAGAAGACCGCCCTGGCCGAGGCCGAGGTCGAGTACGAGGAGCATACGAGCGATACGATCTTCGTGCCGTTCCCGGTGCTGACCGGTCCGGCCGCGCTGGCCGGCGCGGGAGTCGTGATCTGGACGACGACCCCCTGGACGATCCCCGGCAATCGCGCGATCTCCTACAATCACAAGATCGCCTACGGCCTCTACAAGGTCACGGCTGCGCCCGAGAACAACTGGGCCAAGATCGGGGCCATCTACATCATCGCCAAGAATGTCGCCGAGAGCGTCTTCAAGGCGGCCAAGGTCGAGGCTTTCGAGCTGGTGGCGGACGTTTCCGCCGATGAGCTTGCCTCGCTTACGACGGCCCATCCGCTGCGCGGCCGCGGCTATGACTTCGTCGTTCCGCTGCTTGATGGCGACCATGTCACGGATGATGCCGGTACCGGCTTCGTCCACACCGCGCCCAGCCACGGCCGCGAGGACTTCGACGTCTGGATGGCGAACGGCCGCCAGCTCACCGAGCGCGGCATCGAGACCCGTATCCCCTATACCGTGGACGCCGACGGCCGCTTCACCAAGGAGGCACCGGGCTTCGAGGGCGCGCAGGTCATCACCGACAAGGGCGACAAGGGCAATGCCAACGACGTCGTCATCAAGGCGCTGGTCGAGGCCGGCAACATCATCGCGCGCGGCCGCCTGAAGCACCAGTATCCGCATTCGTGGCGCTCGAAGAAGCCGGTGATCTTCCGCAACACGCCGCAATGGTTCATCGCCATGGACAAGCCGATCGGCGAGGCCGGGGCGCCGAATGCGGCCGATCCGCAGCCGGTTGCCGGCGGCAATGCCGACACGCTGCGCAACCGCGCGCTGAAGGCGATCAAGGAGACGGAATGGGTTCCCGCCGCCGGCGAGAACCGCATCACCGGCATGATCGCCAACCGCCCGGACTGGGTGGTCTCGCGCCAGCGCGCCTGGGGCGTGCCGATCACCGTCTTCGTCGAGAAGGAGACCAAGGACATCCTCGTCGATGCCCGGGTCAACGCTGCGATCGCGGAAGCCTTCGAGGCCGAGGGCGCCGACGCCTGGTTCACCGATACGGACGGCGCCCGCTTCCTCAAGCCCTTCGGCTATGATCCCGCGCAGTACGAGCGCGTCACCGACGTGCTCGACGTCTGGTTCGATTCGGGCTCGACCCATGCCTTCACGCTGGAGAAGCGGGCCGACCTGCGCGCCCGTCGCCGCGGCGATGGCGGCAAGGACCGTGTGATGTATCTCGAAGGCTCGGACCAGCATCGCGGCTGGTTCCATTCGAGCCTGCTCGAAAGCTGCGGCACGCGCGGGCGGGCGCCCTACGATATCGTCCTGACCCATGGCTTCTGCCTGGACGAGAAGGGCGAGAAGATGTCGAAGTCGAAGGGCAACGTCACCGCGCCCCAGACCGTCATCCAGGATTCCGGCGCCGACATCCTGCGCCTCTGGGTCGCGGCAGCCGACTATTCGGACGACCTGCGCATCGGCAAGGAGATCCTCAAGACCTTCGTCGAGACCTATCGAAAGCTGCGCAACACGATGCGCTGGATGCTCGGCACGCTCGCCCATTTCAGCGAGGACGTCCGCGTTTCCGATCCGCAGACCATGCCGGAGCTGGAGCGGCTGATGCTGCACCGCCTCGCCGAGCTGGGGCCGCAGGTCGAGGAAGCCTATCGCACCTACGACTACAAGAAGGTCGTGTTCCTGCTCTCGCAGTTCATGAACACCGAGCTCTCGGCCTTCTATTTCGACGTGCGCAAGGACGCGCTCTACTGCGACCCGCTGTCGAGCCATGTCCGCAAGAGCGCGCTGACGGTCGTCGACCATCTCTTCCGCTGCCTGACGACCTGGCTCGCGCCGATCCTGGTCTTCACCGCCGAGGAAGCCTGGCTCGACCGTTATCCCGACCAGAAGGCGGGCGAGGGCTCGGTCCATCTCGAGCGTTTCGCGGAAGCGAAGGCGGGCTGGCTCGATCCGGAACTGGCCGAGCGCTGGAGCAAGATCCGCCGCGTGCGCCGCGTCGTCACCGGCGCGCTGGAGCTGGAGCGCGCGGCCAAGCGCCTCGGCTCCTCGCTCGAGGCCGCGCCGCAGGTCTTCGTCGCCGATCCGGACCTGTATGCGGCCTTGTCCGGGATCGACCTCGCCGAGGTCGCCATCACCTCCGGTATCGTAGTCGAGAGCGGCGAGGGGCCGGCTGACGCGTTCCGCCTCGCCGACGTGCCCGGCGTCGCGGTCGTTCCGCATCGCGCGTCCGGGATCAAATGCGCCCGCTCCTGGAAGTATTTCGATCCGGCGAGCGCCGACAAGGCCTATCCGCAGGTGACGCCGCGCGACGCCAAGGCTCTGAAGGAGCTGGGAGTGCGCGCCTGATGACGCCTGCCCGTCGTTTCGGCCTCGCCACGCTGCTGATCGTCTTCATTGCCGATCAGCTCCTGAAATGCTGGCTACTCTACAGCGTCGGGCTGGCGCAGAACGGGCCGTTCGATCTTGCCCCGTTCCTGACGATCGTCCTCGCCTGGAACCGTGGCATCTCCTATGGCCTGTTCCAGCAGGGCACCGATCTCGGTCGCTGGTTCCTCGTCGTCATCTCCTTCGTCGCGGCGATTTGGCTCTGGCGCTGGATGTGGCGCGAGCCGCGGCGCTTCACGGTGTTCAGCCTCGCGCTGATCATCGGCGGGGCGCTCGGCAATGGACTCGACCGTGCCGTCTATGGGGCGGTCGTCGATTTCGTCCATGTCCACTGGGGCAGCTTTAGCTGGTATATCTTCAACATCGCCGATGTCGCGATCGTTGTCGGAGTGCTCGGCCTGCTATATGAGTCCTTCCGCCCGAGCGCGGAAAACACAGCTTAACGACGGCCTCGCCATTGTTTTGCCGTTCGTCTGGGTTCTAGAGCATCGGCCCGAAAGGTGGAGCGCGGTTTTCGGGCAAAGCCGATGCGAAATCACCGGGCGAGATCGTCCGAAGGGAGATTTGACATGGCCGAACGCATTCGCGTGGCTCATCTGCTCATCGCCGGCGGGCTTGTGCTCGGGGCGTCGCCCGCCTTTGCGCAGGACGGCATGCTGTTCAAGAACCTGCTGGAAGGCACGTTCGGCAAGAGCACTCCCGATATCGACTATCGCGAGCGGGCTCCGCTGGTCGTGCCGCCGAACTCGACCCTGCCGCCGCCGCAGCCATCCGCCAGCGCGCGCAATGCCGCTTGGCCGAAGGATCCGGATGTGGAGCGCCGCAAGGAAGATCGGGAGCGCCGCTACGTTCCGGCCGACGGCGTGCGCGACAATCCGATGCTCTCCCCCCAGGAAATCCGCCGCGGCCGCACGACCACCGCGTCGCAGAGGCCTGCCGCGCCTGCGCGCGGCGATAACGACCTCTACCGCGATGTCATCGAGCCGATCCGCATCGGCAAGGAACAGGCCGCGCACTACAACGAAGAGGCCGAGAAGCAGCTCACCTACGGCTCCGAGCCGCCGCGCCGCACCCTGATCGAGCCGCCGACCGGCTATCGCCGCCCGGCTGGCACCGCTGCGCTTGGCCCAGGCCTGAGCGGCCCGGTCGAGAACACGCAGGCGGTGGGCGAGCGTGAGTTCGCGGCTGGCCAGAAGCCCATGACGGGCCGATGACCCGATTGCCGAGAGGCCTCGCCGCCTCTTGCCGAAACGCAATGGCTTGACCAAGTTGGCTATCAGGGGCGGGCGCATCGTGCCCGCCCTTTTCTGTCTGAGCGTGGAGACGACCCGAGGTGAACAGTCATGCGCACCGGATCGACCTGGCGGAGCCGGTCGAAGCGTTCCGGTTGGCCAACGGCCTCGATGTCGTGGTGGTGAAGGACCGGCGCGCGCCGGTCGTCACGCACATGGTCTGGTATCGCAACGGCTCGGCCGATGATCCCGCCGGCAAGTCGGGCATCGCGCATTTCCTCGAGCACCTGATGTTCAAGGGCACTGAGCGCTGGCCGGCCGGCGAGTTCTCGAAGATCGTCGCCGGCTTCGGCGGCCAGGAGAATGCCTTCACCTCCTTCGACTACACCGCCTATTTCCAGCGCGTGCCGAAAGAACATCTGCGCGCGATGATGGATTACGAGGCCGACCGGATGACCGGCCTCTCCTTCGACGAGGGCGTGGTCGCCCCCGAGCGCGACGTGGTGCTGGAGGAGCGGCGGATGCGCGTCGATTCCGACCCCGCCGCCCAGCTCGGCGAGGAGTTTTCCGCGACGCTGTTCTTCCACCATCCCTACGGCACGCCGATCATCGGCTGGGAGCACGAGATCGAGCGCCTGAGCCGGGACGACGCCTTCGCCTATTACCAGCGCTTCTACACGCCGGAGAACGCGATCCTCGTCGTCGCCGGCGACACCGATGCCGCTGAGGTCCGTCGCCTCGCCGAGGACACCTATGGCAGGATCGCGGCGCGCGGCGCGGCGCCCGTCCGCTCCCGCCCGATCGAGCCGGAACCCCGCGCCTCGCGCCGCGTGCAACTCAACGATCCGCGCGTGCAGCAGCCCTCGCTGCGCCGCGGCTGGCTGACCCCGACCTATACGACCGGCGAGCGCGACGAGGTGCTCGCGCTCGAACTCGTCGCCGAGATCCTCGGTGGCGGCACCACGTCGCGGCTTTATCGCAGGCTCTGCGTCGAGGACGAGCTGGCCGCCGGCGCCAGCGCCTATTTCATGGGTTCGATGGTCGATCGCGCCGCCTTCCAGCTCTCCGCCAGCCCGCGCCCCGGCGTCGAGATGGCGGCGATGGAAGCCGGCCTCGATGCGGCGCTCGCCGCCTTCCTGGCGGACGGACCAAGCGAGCTCGAACTCGCCCGCGCCCGCACGCGGCTGGTGGCGGAGACCGTCTTTGCCCGCGACAACCAGTCCTCGCTCGCCCGCATCTTCGGCTCGGCGCTGGCCGTGGGCGAGACGGTCGAGGATGTGCTCGCATGGCCCCAGCGGATCGAGGCCGTCGGGCGCGATGCCGTGATCGAGGCGGCGCGCCGCTATCTCAAGCCTGATCGCAGCGTCACCGGCTTGCTGCTGCCGGCCTGACGCCGCCGTCCCGTGTTCGAACGGGCGGGGCCTTTGCGTCCCGCCGACAGGAAGCGCCATGAACGCCCCGATTCCGACGCCCAAGCTCAATACCGCCGGCCCCGCCATCGCCGTCCAGACCGTCCGCTCGCCCGGCGGCGTCGAGGCCTGGCTTGTCGAGGAGCACAGCCTGCCGCTGATCGCGGTCGATTTCGCCTTTGACGGCGGCGCCAGCCGCGATCCTGACAACGCCGCCGGCACTGCCTATCTGATCTCTGGCCTGCTCGACGAGGGCGCCGGCGATCTCGACGCCGAGGCTTTCCAGGGCCGCATGGCCGATCATGCGATCAGCCTCGGCTTCGATGCGCGCCGCGACGATTTCCACGGCTATCTCCAGACGCTCTCGACGCATCGCGATACGGCCTTCGAGCTGCTCGGCCTGGCGCTCAACCAGCCGCGCTTCGACGCCGATGCCGTCGCCCGCGTCCGCGCCCAGATCATCGCCGGCCTGCAGCGCCAGGCTAAGAATCCCGAGGTGATGTGCCGGAACGCGCTTTATGCCGCGGCTTTCCCGGGGCATGCCTACAGCCGGCCCGAGAAGGGCGATATCGACAGCGTCTCCAGGCTGGAGGCGCCCGCGCTGAGGGCGCTGCGGCCGGCGCTGCTCGATCGTGCCGGGCTCAAGATCGTCGTCGTCGGGGACATCACCGCGGCCGAGCTCGCGGGCCGGCTCGATGCGCTTTTCGGTGGCTTGCCGCAGGGCGAGGCGCGGCCGCGCCCGGCTGAAGCCTGGCCGATCCAGGGGCTCGGCCAGACCCATGTCATCGATCTCGATGTGCCGCAGACCGTTTTGCGCTTTGTCGGGCCGGGCCTGATGTGGGACGATCCGGACTTCATCGCCGCGAGCGTGTTGAACCATATCCTCGGCGGTTCCGCCTTCACCTCGCGCCTGTTCATGGAAGTCCGCGAGAAGCGCGGCCTCGCCTATGGCGTCTCCTCCAGCCTGATGCCGCTGCGCGAGAGCGCGATGCTGGTCGGCGGCACAGCCACCCGCAACGACCGCGCCGCCGAATCGATGAAGGTCATTCGCGAGGAGATGCTGAAGCTCGCCGAGGAAGGCCCGACCGAGCACGAGGTCGAGGAGGCCAAGCGCTATATCATCGGCTCCTACCCGCTGCGTTTCGACACCTCGCCGAAGATCGCCGGCGAATTGCTGGCGCTTGCGCTACGCGGCGACACGCCGGATTTCCTGGCCCGCCGCAACGGCCTCTTCGCGGCCGTCACGCTCGCCGACGTCAAGCGCGCCGCGCAACGGCTCTTCGGCAACCCCGACCTGCTCGTGCAGGCGGTTGGCAAGCCGGTCGGGCTGGTCTGAAATGGGGCATCGGCTCGAAAAGTGGATCGCGGTTTTCGGATAGGCCGATGCGGAATTGAAAAGGGAGCATTGGGCTGAATATGATGTTCAGCCCAACGCTCCGCTCGTCTTCTCGTCGATACGGATAGGTTCATGCTTCAGCAAAGCTTCGATCTCGCGCTCGAATCCAAGGTCGGCAAAGGGGGCATCCCCGATGCGGCCTTCGAGACGGCGCTGGCCGATCTCAAGCCCGCGCTGGCGAAGCTGCAGGCGCAGGCGAAAGACGGCTCGCTCCCGCTGCTGAAGCTGCCGAGCGATACCGCCGATCTCGGCCCGGTCAAGGCCGCGGCCCATCGGTTGAAATCGGGCGGCACTACCGATGTGCTGGTGCTCGGCACCGGCGGCTCCAGCCTCGGTGGCCAGACCCTGGCGCAGCTCACCGGCTACGGCATCGCCGGCCTCTCGCAATTCACCTCCGGCGTGCGCGTCCATTTCATCGACAATCTCGACCCGGCGACCTATGCGGCACTGCTGGCCAAGCTCCCGCTCAAGACGACGAAATTCGTTGCCATCTCGAAATCGGGCGGCACCGGCGAAACCCTGCTCCAGTCCATCGCTGCGATCGAGGCCCTGCGTGGCGCGCATCTGACCGACCAGGAGATCGGCACGCATTTCGAGGGCCTGTCCGAGCCGGCCAAATCCGGCAAGCTGCATCCCTTGCGCGCGCTGCTGGAGCCTTTCGGCACGCCTTTCCTCGAACACCACACCGATGTCGGCGGCCGCTATTCCGTCCTGACCAATTGCGGCCTGCTTCCCGCCGCCGTGCTTGGCCTCGATATCGAGGCGCTCAGGCTCGGCGCCGGCCGCGCAGTGGCGCCGCTTTTCGCCGGCAAGGATGTCCGCGAGACGCCGGCTGCTGTCGGCGCCGCGCTTCATCTCGCCGCCATGCGCTCGGGCAAGAACATCGCCGTGCTGATGCCTTATGCCGACAAGCTCGCATTGCTCACCCGCTGGTGGATGCAGCTCTGGGCCGAAAGCCTCGGCAAGGACGGGCAGGGCACGCAGCCCGTCGGCGCGCTCGGCCCGGTCGACCAGCACTCGCAGCAGCAGCTCTATCTCGCCGGCCCCAAGGACAAGTTCTTCACGGTCATCACCACCAGCGTGAAGGGCAAGGGCCCGCAGATCGACGCCGCTTTGGCCGAGAAGATCGGGCAGGCCGATTTCGCCGGCAAGACGATCGGCGATCTCGTCGCGGCTCAAGGGGTCGCCATGATCGATACCTTCGCCAAGAACGGCTGCGCGGTCCGCCGCTTCCATGTCGAGCATATTGACGAGACCAGCCATGGCGAGATGCTGATGCATTTCATGCTGGAAACGATCCTGACCGGCTACGCCATGGGTGTGGACCCGTTCGACCAGCCGGCGGTGGAAGAGGCAAAGCTCCTCGCCAAGCGCTATCTTGCCGAGGGGCGGGCCTGAGTCGTTGGGCGGGCGTCATGCTCGGGCTTGACCCGGGCATCTCGTGACACGAAGGCTCGGGAGCCTCTTTCGGAAGGAGATTCTCGGGTCTGCGCTTCGCTCCGCCCGAGAATGACGAACCCTGTTTCCCAATGATCGCCAAAATTCGATGACTGTCCGCCGCCTCGATCCCGTCCTGGTCGATCGCATCGCCGCCGGCGAGGTGATCGAGCGGCCGGCTGCGGCCGTGAAGGAGCTGGTCGAGAACGCGATCGATGCCGGCGCCCGCGCCATCGCCGTGACCATCCAAGGCGGCGGCCGCGAACTGATCCGCGTCGTCGATGACGGCGCCGGCATGACGCCCGATGACCTCGAACTTGCCGTCGACCGCCACGCCACCTCGAAGCTTCCCGACGGCGACCTCTTCGCCATCGACACGCTCGGCTTCCGCGGCGAGGCCTTGCCTTCGATCGGCTCGGTCGCCCGGCTCTCAATCGCGACGCGCCGGCGCGATGCCGCGCAGGGCTCCGGTCTCGTCGTCGAGGCCGGCGAGAAGGGCGTCGTCCGCCCCGTTGCGGCTGCGCCCGGTACGCGCATCGAGGTTTCGGACCTCTTCATCTTCACCCCGGCCCGCCTGAAATTCCTGAAGAGCGACCGGGCCGAGGCGCAGGCCGTCTCCGAGATGCTGCGGCGCCTCGCCATCGCCCATCCCGAGATCCGCTTCTCGCTCGAAGGCGAGCATATCAGCGCCTTCGACTGGCCGGCCGAGCCGATCGGGGAAGAGGGGTTGCTGCGCCGCCTCGGCCGGGCGCTCGGCCGCGACTTTCCCGAGAATGCGCTGCGCATCGACGCCGAGCGCGAGGGCTTCCGTATTTCCGGCTTCGCCGGCCTGCCGACCTTCCATCGCGGCACCTCGGCCGGCGTGCATCTGTCCGTCAACGGCCGCCCGGTTCGCGATAAATTGCTACTCTCGGCGGTGCGCGGCGCCTATGCCGATGTCGTGCCTTCCGATCGGCATCCGGTGCTCTTCCTCGATATCGGCTGCGATCCGCGCTCGGTCGACGTCAACGTCCACCCTGCCAAGAGCGAAGTGCGCTTTCGCGATCCCGCGCTGGTGCGCGGCCTCGTCGTCTCCGGCCTGAAGGCGGCGCTCGCCGCCGCCGGCCATCGCGCCACCACGACCGGTGGCGCCCGCACGCTCGATGCCTTCCGCGCCGTGCTCTCGATGGGCGGCAGCGGCAACGCGATCCCGCGTCCATCCTTCCCGCAGGCGCCGGGCTGGAACGCGCCGGCTCCGTTCCCGTCGAGCGCTCCGCAATCCGGCTTCTCCGATTTCGGCGCGCCTTCAGCCGACGCCCGCGCTCATCTCGCAGAACCGTCCGCCGATGCGCTCGACCGGCCGCTTGGCGCCGCCCGTGCCCAGGTCCACGAGACCTATATCGTCGCCCAGACCCGCGAGGGCGTCGTCATCGTCGATCAGCACGCTGCCCATGAACGCCTCGTCTATGAGCGCCTCAAGGCCGAGCGCGCCCGCGACGGCATCGCCCGCCAGCCCCTGCTGCTGCCGGAAGTGGTCGAGCTCGATCCCGTAGATGCCGACCGCCTGATCGCGGCCGGTAGCGAGCTCGAAAGCCTTGGCCTCGTCCTCGAATCCTTCGGCCCCGGCGCGGTGCTGGTCCGCGAGGCGCCGAGCCAGCTTGCCGGCGGCAATCTCCAGCGCCTCGTCCGCGATGTTGCCGATGCGCTGGCGGAGCACGGAACGGCCGGCTCGCTGGAGCGCCGGCTCGACCATGTGCTGGCGACGATGGCCTGCCACAACTCGGTCCGCGCTGGCCGCCGCATGCGCCCCGAGGAGATGGACGCGCTGTTGCGCGAGATGGAGATCACGCCCAATTCCGGCCAGTGCAACCACGGCCGGCCGACCTATGTCGAGTTGAAGCTCTCGGATATCGAGAAGCTGTTCGGGCGACGGTAAGCGCGTATAAGGCGTCGACACGGCGGTCCAGGAGGCGATGATGGCAGGTGGCGAGATTGTTCAGGCGGCCTGTCACTGCAAAAGCGTTCGCTTCGAAGCGACCCTGGTCGATGGCATGAACACCGCGCGCCGCTGCGATTGCTCGTTCTGCCGCATGCGCGGCGCAGTCGTCGTTTCGGCGAGCGACGTCCGGATCGTCTCGGGCGAGGACAAGCTCGGCGAGTATCAGTTCAATACCCGGACGGCGAAGCACTATTTCTGCCTGGGCTGCGGCATCTACACCCATCACCAGCGCCGCTCGAATCCCGGCCAGCTCGGGGTGAACGTCGCTTGCATCGTTGGCGCCAGCCCCTTCGATTTCCGGGAATTGCAGGTCAATGACGGTATCAACCATCCCAGCGATAGGCCCGCCGGGGCAAAGGTGGGCATAGCCGGCATCCTACGCTACGAGCCGAGCCAAGGCTGAGGTCTGCGGCGGGGACGTCGTGAGGGCTTAGGATGTGGCCTGCAGCAACATCACCTGTGTCTCGCCGTAACCCCGCCGCTCCAGCTCTTCGAAGCCCTCTGGCAGGCTGACCTCGGCATCCGCTGCCTCTTCCAGCACGATCAGCGCGCCCGGTGTAAGCCAGCCACCTTCGCGGGCCGAGACCAGCGCCTTCTCGCCCAGCCCCTTGCGATAGGGTGGGTCGCAGAACACGAGGCCGAAGGGTGCCATGCCGGTGATCGGGCCGAGTTTCGTCGCGTCGCGGCGGAAGATGCGGCTGAAGCCGGCGAGGCCCAAAGCCATCTGGTTCTCGCGGATGATGCCGCGCGCCTCCGTGCCGTCATCGACCAGGAGCGCAAAGCCCGCGCCGCGCGACAAGGCCTCGAAACCGAGCGCGCCGGTGCCGGCAAAGAGATCGAGCACGCGTGCGCCCTCGACCGTGTCGCCATAGGCATGGACGAGCACGTTGAACAGGGATTCGCGCAGGCGGTCCGAGGTCGGCCGGATGCTGCCGATCCCCGGTTTCGGGCCGGCCAGAGGCCGGCCGCCCAGGCGTCCGCCGACGATCCGCATCGCTTAGTCGCGGCTGCCGCCGCGCGGACCACCGCCGCCGGAGCGCGGACCGTTGCCGCCACCACCCGGGCGCCCGCCGCCCGGCTTGCCGCCGAACGGCCGTCCGCCGCCGGCGGGACGATCCGCGGAGCGCGAGCCGAAGCTCTTGCCCGCCGGCTTGTCACCGAAGCTGCGGCCACGGGGCCGGTCATCGCCCGAGCGCTCCGAAGATCGCGCGCCGAAGCTCTTGCCCCCGAAGCCCTTGCCGGCGGGCTTGTCGCCAAAGCTGCGGCCGCGCGGCCGGTCCTCAGCGGAACGCTCGCGGAAGGCGCGGGCGGGCCGCTCGGCGCCGTCGCGCGGCGCGCGGTCGGGACGCTCGCCACGCGGCGCGCGGTCCTCCCAAGGGCGATCGCCGCCGCGGTCGCGTTCGCCGGCATCGCTGCGCGGGCGCCGTGCCGGCCGTTCGTCTCCGCCGGTGCGCGTGAGAGGACGCGAGGTGCGGGTCTCGTCGCCGCCACGCTCCTGGGCGCCGCGCTGCTGGCGCGGCAGGCGGTCGGGCCTGCGCTTGCTATCGCGTGCCGGGGCTTCGCGTTCCTCGGCCACGGGAGCGCGGACGCGCTCGACCAGCACGCGCCGCCCCTTGGGGTCGGCGATCGGCGTATCGCGGCGGCGCTTCACATCGCCGGTGGCCTCGCGCTCCTGCCGCTCCAGCTTCGGATCGGCACCGCGCCGCGGCGGAGCCTTGCGTTCGCGCTGCGGCTCAGTCTCGGCATCGCGCCAGACGGTGCGGGTCCAGGGCTTGTCACCGCGCAATTCGCGCACCGCCTCGCGGCGGGTCTCATGCTCATCCTCGACCGGCTCGCGACGACGGCGGGGGCGGTCGTCGCCGGCAGGCGCCGGGCGCGGCGCGGCGGGCAGGGCGTCACGGCGCGGCGATTCGAAATCGGCGCCGGCCTTGGCTGCGAGCTCGGTGCCGAGTTGGTCCTGCAATACGCGCGAGCGGATCTCGTCAGCCTCGCCCTCCTCGAGCTCGCCGAGCTGGAACGGGCCGAAGGAGATGCGGATCAGGCGGTTCACCGTCAGCCCGAGATGCTCGAGCACGGTCTTGACCTCGCGGTTCTTGCCCTCGCGCAGATCGACCGTCAGCCAGGTGTTGAAGCCCTGCTGACGCTCGAAGCGGGCGATCACCGGCCCGTAATGGACGTCATCGATGGTGACGCCGTCCTTGACCGTGTCGAGCACATCCTGCGTCACCTCGCCGAAAGCGCGCACGCGGTAGCGCCTGAGCCAGCCGGTCTCCGGCAGCTCCAGCACGCGCGCCAGCCCGCCGTCATTGGTCAGCAGCAGCAGTCCTTCGGTGTTGATGTCGAGGCGGCCGATGGTCAGCACGCGCGGCAGGTCCTCCGGCAGCACGTCGAAGACGGTGGGGCGGCCTTCCGGATCGAAATTGGTCGTCACCACGCCACGGGGCTTGTGGTAGAGCCACAGCCTTGTGCGCTCGCGGGCCGGCAAGGGCTCGCCGTCGATCAGCACGATATCGGTCGGCTTCACGTCGCGGGCCGGGCTGTCCAGCACCGTACCGTTCACGCTGACGCGGCCTTCCGCGATCATCGCCTCGCTGTCGCGGCGCGAGGCCACGCCGGCGCGCGCCATCACCTTGGCGATGCGCTCCGGCTCCTCCGCCGTAATCAGCTTGCGCTCGGGTGCATCCTCGCGCGGACGGCGCGGGCGATCATCCTGACCTTCGAAGCGGGGCGTACGCGGGCGCGAAAAGCGCTTCTCGCCATCGCGGCCCTCGCCACGCGGCGGCCGGTCGCCCTGCGGCCTGTCGCGGCCGGCGAAGGGACGCTCGCCTGTCCGGGTCGGGCGGTGCGGACGCTCATCACCGGAGCGCTCGCGGAAGCCGCGGCCTTCGCCCTCCGCCCTGGCGCGGACCGGGCGGTCGCCGTCGAAGCGGCGCGGACGCGGAGCCTCGCCCTCAGCGCCGGCAGGGCGCTCGAAGCGGCGGGCCGGGCGTTCGTCGCCGACCGAATGGCCGCGGAAGGGCTTACGCTCGCCGTCGCGAGCCGGGCGATCATCGCCCGCGGGGCGGCTGCGGAAGGGCTTGCGCTCTCCTTCGCGCGCGGGGCCGCGACCTTCGCCACTGGGGCGGCTGCCGAAGCTCTTGCCACCGAAGCCTTTGCCACCGGAGCCGGGTCCACGGCCGCCGGCGCCGCCACCCTTGCGCGGGCCGCGGCCTCTGTTGTTGTCGTCGTCTTTCATGGTTGCTCCTGAGCCGGCCGAGCACAACCGCTTTGCGGGAAAGGCCTGGCTCGCTTATTCGCTATAGCCGGCGCTTGTAGCAGAGGCTTTCCCTTGCTGCGAGCGTGAAAACTGGGGTTTTCGATGTCGCTGCCGCAACACTCATCCACCGTCGACGCCATGGCACTCGCCTTCGACGAGGCGAAGGCGGCCGCGTTGCGCGGCGAGGTGCCGGTTGGTGCGGTTGTGGTGCGTGACGGAACGGTCCTCGGCCGCGCCGGCAACCGCACGCTGGAATTGAAGGACCCGACCGCCCATGCCGAGATGCTGGCACTCAGGCTCGCCTGCGAGGTGATCGGCAGCGAGCGCCTGATCGGCTGCGATCTCTACGTCACGCTCGAACCCTGCCCGATGTGCGCGGCGGCGATCTCGTTTTCGCGGATCAGGCGGCTCTATTTCGGCGCGGGCGACCCGAAGAGCGGGGCGGTTGAGAACGGCGTCAGGCTCTATGAAAGCCCCACCTGCCACCATGCGCCGGAGGTCTATGGCGGCCTGCGCGAGACGGAAGCCGCGGCGCTGCTCCGGGACTTCTTCCGCGAACGGCGTTGATCCACCTTCCTTGTCATTCCGGGCGGAGCGAAGCGCAGACCCGGAATCCATCATAGAGCGCCGCGTTTTACGATGGATTCCGGATCAGCGCCGCTGACGCGGCTTGTCCGGAATGACAGCGAGTTTCTGGGGCGAATTTGCTCACGTATCCGACGAAGCGATGCCGAATTTCGCCGCGAGCTGCGCGCGGTCCATGCAGGAGACGTCATAGGTCACCTGCCGGCCCTTGAATTCCGGGCGCTTGCCGAATTCCCGGGTCATCGAACGGAGGACGTCGTCGACGCGTGCTTCGCAGGCTTGCACCGTGGAAAAGTCCATCTCGCTGACGCGGCTGGTGGCGCAATGCGTCTCGCCGGCGACGCAGGCCATGACGACCATGGTGAAGGCATCCATGTGAGGCGCTCCCGTTGCTGCGGTCGAGGCTGCGCCCGTATGGTTAGCGCTTGGTTAAGCCTGCGAACGCGGTCCAACTTCGCTACGCAAGGGCCGGGCCATCAAGCCAGGCCCCGCCAGCAGAGATAGGCGCCGAGCGTCAGCAACCCGGCGAAGAAGCAGATCTTGAAGGTCGCGGGCGAGATACGGCTGCGGATAAACTGGCCGCCGCCCATCCCGATGAGAGCCGGAACCAGCGCCAGCAGCGACTGCCAGGCGACGGTGCCGTTGAGCGCCCCGGCTCCGATCAGGCCGAAGGAGAGCGCCAGCGTCGAGACGATGAAGGAGATGCCGAGCGCCTGGACCAGCTCGTCCTTGTCGAAGCCGAGCGCCTGCAGATAGGGCACGGCCGGCAGCACGAAGACACCGGTGGCCGCCGTGACGACGCCCGTGGTGAAGCCGATGACAGGTCCGAGCCAGCTTTCCCAGCGCGCCGGAACGCGCAGCTTCGCCGCCTTCAAACCGACGAGCGCATAGAGAACGAGCGCGGCGCCGAGCCAGAGCGTGGCGCTGCCATCCTTCTGCTGCTGCAAAAGCCCCGCGCCGGCCCAGGTGCCGAGGCAGATGGTCGCGAGCATCGGCCAGAGCCGCTTCAGCGTGGCCCCGAGCTTCGGCCCGGTCGCGATCTGCCAGCCATTGGTCACGAGATTGGGTACGACCAGCAGCGCAGCCGCCTGTGCCGGCGCCATGACCACGCCGAGGATGCCGACCGCGATGGTCGGCAAGCCCAGTCCGATGACGCCCTTGACGAAGCCGGCGAGCACGAATGTCGCAGTGACGAAAAGGAAGAGGGGCGTGTTGTCCATGTCTCGCTTGTGGCATCGCTCGCGGCGGCTGTCGCGGCCCGACGCTACGGCCGTCGCCGTAGTGTTCCCGCTTGCGATGCGGCGGCGATGGCGCATCATGCCGGCATGAGCACCCACGGTCCCTATCTCGCGGAGATCGCCCATCTGATGGGCGATCCGGCCCGCGCCAACATGCTGCACGCGCTGATGGACGGGCGCGCGCTGACGGCGAAGGAGCTGGCCTGGATTGCCGGCGTCGCGCCGCAGACCGCGAGCGGTCACCTCGCCAAGCTGATGCAGGGCAGTCTGAT
>NZ_JAELTI010000071.1 GCF_016428755.1 Allobosea sp. ASV33 | reverse complement strand
CCGCAACGCCAGCGAGAGCAGCAGCCCGACCCCGCCGACGATCATCGCCATGCCCAGCATCTCGCGCCGGCTCGTGCCCTCGGCGAACAATTTGCGCGAGGCGATCTGCGCCAGCGGCACCTCGATCAGCGCGAGCGTGCGGACATTCGCCGCCGTCGTCAGCGAGAAGCCGATGAACCAGAACTGCGAGGCTGCGGCGCCAAGGAAACCGGCCGAGAGCGAGCGGCGCCAGCTCATCAGGCTGAGCATCAGCGCCTGCCGGTCGGCGATGAGCATATAGATCACCAGCAGCAGCGTCTGGAGCCCGAGGCCGAGCACCAGGATGGTCGAGGCGCGGATCAGGAACTCGCCCTCCGGCAGGGCCTGGATACCGCCGCGGAAGCCGATCGCCGACAGCGCGAAGAAGGCGCCGGAGACGATGCCAAGCACGGCGGGGCGCATGCCGGCGCGGGTCAATTTCTCGCCGGGCTTCCAAGACACCACGATCACGCCGGCTGTCGCGATGGCGATCGCCAGGAACTTCAGCGGCGTCAGCGCGTCCCCGAGCAGCGCCGCGCCGAACAGCGCGACCTGCACCGGCTCGGTCTTGGTATAGGCCGTGGTCACCGCGAAGGAGCGCTCGCGCATCGCCGCCAGCATCAGCGCCGTGGCGGCGATCTGCGTCAGCGCACCCCAGAGCGTATAGCCGAGCGAGGCCATGCCGATGGCCGGCGGCAGGCGCTGCAGGCCGAGGCAGGCCAGCACCAGGAACAGCATGGCGAAGGGCAGCCCGAACAGGAAGCGGACCTGCGTCGCGCCGACGACGCCGATGGTCTCCGTGAGCGAGCGCTGCGCCAGGTTGCGCGCGGTCTGCAAGAGCGAGGCGGCGATGGTCGCCGGTATCCAGAGAAGGCCGAAAGCCACGCGAAAGTCCTGGAGAATGCGGAAGGACGCTTCGCTTGTGGACCGGCCGCCGCAGCTAGGCAAATCGCTCCGCAAGGGGTAGGTATGCATTCACGGGCGGGCGAATGTAGCGGCCGTCTCGAAATTGCCGCATGCGTCGCGTTGAACCCTGCGCCGTCGTTACCGGCCAGGCTACCCGCAAGACCGTCATCCGACCGCCGTTCCGAGCAAGACAGGTTCAGACCCGCCCGATGATCGCTTCCCGCTTCGCTGCCGCTCTCGTCCTCGGTGCCGCTCTGACCGGGACGGCTCATGCCGGAACCAGCGTCGTCATCGACGCTTCGAGCGGCGCCGTGCTGTCGAGCGAGAACGCGACGCAAGCCTGGCGCCCGGCCTCGACGACAAAGATGATGACGATCTATCTCGCGCTGAAAGCGGTGCGCGAAGGGCGCCTCGGGCTGGAGACCGCGATTCCCGTCTCGAAGCTCGCCGCCAGCCAGCCGCGGGTGAAGGTCTATGCCCGGCCGGGTTCGGAGATCACGCTCGACAACGCGCTGCGCATCATGATGGTGAAATCGGCCAACGACATCGCCTATGTCGTGGCCGAGGGCGTCGGCGGCGACGTCCCGACCTTCGTCGCCATGATGAATGCCGAAGCGCAGCGTCTGGGGATGCGCGACACCCGCTTCGTCAACCCCAATGGCTGGGACAATCCGGACCAGCAATCCAGCGCCCGTGACCTCGCCGTGCTCGCCATGGCGCTGATGCACGATTTCTCCGATTATTCCGACTACTGGAACACCTCGGCCGTGCAGCTCGGCAAGCAGGTGATGCACAACACCAACGGGCTGGTCGGGCGCTATTCCGGCATCGGCGGCATGAAGACCGGCTTCACCTGCGCCTCAGGCTTCAACGTGGTCGCGACGGCGAGCCGCGGCGGGCGCACGCTGATCGCCGTCGTCATGGGCTCGCTCTCGGGCACCGACCGGACGGTCAAGGCCGCCCAGATCCTCGACCAGGGTTTCGCCTCCTGGGGCGGCACCGGCTACAGCGTCGCCTCGATGCCGCCGAGCGGCACCCGCGCCCCCAATATCTGCGACGACGTGCGCCATCGTGGCGGCGGCACCGCGCTGGCCGACGATGCCGATGCCGCGGGGCCGATCGCAGCCGCGCCGATCCCCAGCCGCGATGCCGATGACGGACGCCTCCCCGTCTATACGACCCAGTCGGCCGGCACGCTCGCGACGCGCACGCCGCGCGGACGCATCACGCTCGGCCCGCGCGCCGAGGTAACGCCGGTGCAGGTTTCCTTCGGCCGCACCGCCGGCTCGGCCGGGGCGCCGCTCGCCGCCAATGCAACGACGCAGCCCGCCTCGCGCGTCGCACGCGGCACGCCGACGATCGAGCCGGAAGCGCCGGTCGCCGCCGGTCTCGCCCTGCCGCCCACCCGCCGCACGGCTTCGAGCAACGGCGCGATCCCGCGCGGCACGACGGCCTTCGCGCCGGCCAATACGCCGGTCCAGCCCTCCAGCGATGCCTTCGAAGGCGGGCCCCTGCGCCTCCAGGGCTCCGTCCAGGCCGGCGCGGCCAATGCCGCAAGCCTGCGCCCCGGCGCGGCCGCCGGCATCAAGCCGGCCGCCCGCAATGCCAAGCCCGACAAGGCGCAAGCCGCCGCCAAAGCCCAGCCGGCGAAGGCCGTGCCGCTGAAGACCCCTCCGGTTCGCACCGCGCCGGGCAAGCCCAAGCCTGCCGAAGCCGCCGTGAAGCCTTCGACGGGCAAGCCCGGCGCCAAGGCCAAGCCCGCCAACGACGCCTGAGGCCCGCTTGAACCCAGGCAGCCCCGATCGGGACCGGGCCAGCGAGAGACAGGGCATCACCCTGGCCCTCGCCTCCGCCGCTGCCTTCGGCACCAATATCGTCAGCGCCCAGATCGCCGGCCAGGCGGGCCTAAGCGGCCCGCTGCTGGTGTTCTACCGCGTCCTGCTGATGCTCGTTCTGGTCGGCGGCGCCGCGCTTCTCTGGCGCGGCTCGCTCACCCTGCGACGCGGGGAGCGCCAGCCCGTCCTGCTCTTCGGCCTGATGACGGCGCTGGTCGGCATCGCCTATCTCTCCTCGGTCGCCTTCGTGCCCGTCTCGGTCGCTGCGGTGGTGTTCTACACCTTTCCCGTCCTGATCGTGCTGTCCGAGCCGGTGCTGACTCCCGCTCCTTTCCGGGCCGACAGGCTGGCGATCGCGCTCGCGGCCTTTCTCGGCATCGCCCTCGTGGTCGGGCCCGACCTGCATGGGCTCGACCCGCGAGGCCTCGCGCTCGCCATGCTGGCGAGCGTCAGCGCCGCCGCGCAATTCTTCGCGGCCGCCCGCTGTGCGGAGACGCCGACCTTGCCCAAGCTGTTCTGGTCGCATGTCGTCATCCTGCCGGTGACGGCCCTGGTTCTGCTGGCGACGGGCGGCTTCCTGCCGCCCCAGACCTTCCTGCTCGCGCCCGTCGCGGTCGCCATCACCTATGGCGGCTATATCGTCGGCTTCGTCTTCCAGATCCTGGCGCTGGCCCGCGTCGCTCCCGGCCCCGCCGGCCTCGCCTTCTGCGCCGAGCCGGTCTTCGCCGTCATCATCGCGGCTGTAGTCCTCGCCGAGCGGCTGGGCGCTCTGCAATATGCCGGCTGCGCCCTTGTCATCGCCGCCATCGTCACTAATGTAACACTAGAACAAAAGCGGCGCAGCGTCGTGCCCGCCTGAGAATCTGCGATCGATCCATGACCGGCGACCCTGCCCGCCCCCTTCCCGTCCCGCTGACCCTGCTCACCGGCTTCCTCGGCGCCGGCAAGACCACCTTGCTCAACCACCTGCTGAAGGACCCGGCGCTTGCCGGCACGCTCGTGCTTGTCAACGAGTTCGGCGAGATCGGCCTCGATCACCTGATGATCGAGGGCGTCGAGGAGAACATGATCCTCCTCGAATCCGGCTGCCTCTGCTGCACGATCCGCGACGACCTCATCGTCACGCTGGAGGATCTGCTGCGCGGCCGCGACAATGGCCGCATCGCGCCGTTCTCGCGCCTCGTCATCGAGACGACCGGCCTCGCCGACCCCGCGCCGATCCTCAACGTCCTGATCAACCACCCCTATCTCGCCATGCGCTTCCGGCTCGACGGCGTCGTGACGCTGGTCGATGCCGTCAACGGCATGGCAACGCTCGACGCGCATGAGGAAGCCCGCCGCCAGGTCGTCGCCGCCGACCGGCTCGTCTTGACCAAGATCGAGCTCGCCACACTCGAAACGGTCACCGCCCTGCGCGAACGCCTCGACAGGCTCAATCCAGGCATCGCCATCCTCACGCCGGACGCACCCGCTGCGGACCTGATCGGCGCCGGCCTCTACGATCTCGCGAAGCAGCCCCATGCCCTGCGTCACTGGCTGGCGGAAGATGCGCTGCCCGGCCATCACCACCACGACCATCATCATGGCGATCGCCATCATCAACACGACCACCACCACCATGGGCACGACCACGATCAGAACCCGCATGACGTCAACCGCCACGACGCCTCGATCCGCGCCTTCGTCCTGACCGCCGATCAGCCGGTCGCGCGCACCACCTTCGAGCTGTTCTGGACGCTGCTGCGCTCCATCCACGGTCCGCGCCTGCTGCGATTAAAGGGATTGGTGGATATCGCCGGCGAGCCCGGCCGGCCGCTGCTCGTCCACGCGGTCCAGCAGATCCTGCATCCGCCGATCCAGCTCGATGCCTGGCCGGATGCCGACCACCGCTCCCGCCTCGTCCTGATCGTGCGGGATATCGAGGAGGACACCGTCCGCAAACTCTGGGCGGCCTTCCTCGGCCAGGCATCCGCGCAGCCGCAGACCGCCTGACGCTGCGGCCCGTTTCTTGAACCCAAACCTGCAAGCCGCAAGGCGCGCCAGCGCGCCTTGCCATTCCGGCACAGCCATGCGCCGGAACGATCCAGGAAGGGTACGGGCAGATGAGCATGATCACGGCTCTGGCGGCGACCGACGGCATCGCGACGGCAGCCGCGCCTCGGCCTCTTCCCCACCCGGATGCAGCTATCCATGGTGAATTGCGCGCGCTCGGCGCCTGCGAATCCATTCGCGAGGAATGGGCCGATCTCGCGGGCCGCGCTCTTGAAGCCAATCCCTGCCTTGAACCGGGCTTCGCGCTGGCCGCGGCGCAGCATCTCGTTTCCTTCCGCGATGCCGAAGTGATGCTGCTCTGGCAGGGCGACCCGCAATCGGAGCGACGCCGCCTCGTCGGGCTCGTGCCCTGCCGCACCCGCCGCCACCTCCTCGCGCCCGCTACGCTGGAAGGTTTCGCCGATCCGCGCCTGCTGAACGGCACGCCCTTGCTCGACCGCACCTTCGCCGCACCTGCCCTCGCGGCCTTCCTACGCGGCTGGCGCGGGCGCAGCCATGCGGCCGAGGCCTTCTCCCTGCCGGGAATCGATCCTGCGGGCGCCTTCGCGACCACGCTCGCGCGCGTCGCCGACGGGCACGGCGTCGCGGTCGGCTGGCAGCCTCTGGTCGGGCGCCGGCTTGAACTGCCGCCCACCGCCCGCATCGCCGTCTCCGACGAGATCCTGCGCGACAAGGGCCGCCTCATCCTCGCCGAAGCCACGAACCAGGCGGACCGGCGCGATGCCGTCGAAATCATGCTGGCGATCGAGGCTTCCGGCTCCCGCGGAAAGGCGGGGAAGGCGACTCTGCAGAACACCCGCGAAGTCGCCTTCCTGCGCTGCATGAGCCGCGATCTCGGCCGGCAGAAGCTCTGCCGCATCGCCGTGCTGGTTCTCGAAGACAAGCCGATCGCGGCGGCGCTCACCCTCGGCAAGGGCGCCTCCTGCTGGCTCTATCACGGCGTCGGCGACGAGGCCCATGCGGCGCTGGAACCCCTACCGATGCTGCTCGCCATGATGCGCAAGGCACAACCGTCGCGGCAGATCCTGCTGCCCGGCGGCCTGCCGCTGTTCGGCGCCCGCGACGAAGCCTTCGGCACGATCACCCTGACCCGGCGCCCGCTGCGGCGCGCGCCCCGGCCGACCGACCTGGCGATCCGCATGCGCGAACGCCTCGCACGCGCGCTGTTCAGGCCTCGGCCCGCAGCAATCGACGGATGATCTTGCCGGTCGTCGTCAGCGGCAGCTCGTCGCGGAAGGCGATCTCGCGCGGATATTCATGGGCCGAGAGCCGCGACCGCACGAAGCTCTGGAGCTCCGAGACCAAAGCCTGCGAGCCGTCCTGTCCCGGCTTCAGCACGACGAAGGCCTTGACGATCTCGGTGCGCAGCGGATCGGGCTTGCCCACCGCCGCCGCCAGCGCCACGGCCGGATGGCGCAGCAGGCAATCCTCGATCTCGCCCGGCCCGATGCGATAGCCCGATGAGGTGATGACATCGTCGTCGCGGCCGATGAAGCGGACATAGCCCTCCTCGTCCTGGACGCCCTCGTCGCCGGTCGTCATCCAGTCGCCGACGAACTTCGCCGCCGTCGCTTCCGGGTTGCGCCAATATTCGAGGAACATCACCGGATCGGGCCGGCGCACCGCGATCTGCCCCTCCTCGCCGGCTGCGCAGATCGTGCCGTCCGGCCGGATGATGGCGACCTCGTGGCCGGGCACCGCCTTGCCGATCGCGCCGGGGCGGCTTACGCCGAGTGCCGCGCTCGACGCCAGCACGAGATTGCACTCGGTCTGGCCATAGGCCTCGTTGATGGTGAGGCCGAGCGCCTCGCGCGCCCATTCCAGCGTCTCGGCGCCGAGCGCCTCGCCGGCGGCCGCGACGGTGCGCAGGTTCAGGCGCCAGCGTCCCTGCGGGCTGCCGGCGCCGCGCATCATCCTCAGCGCGGTCGGCGGCACGAAGGCGTTGCGGATGCCGAGATCCTGCATCAGCCGATAGGCCTCCTCCGGCTCGAAGCGCGTCACCGGCCGCGCCACAACCGCGACGCCGAAATGCAGCGCCGGCAGGAGCATGTTCAGCAGGCCGCCGGCCCAGGCCCAGTCGGCCGGCGTCCAGGCGAGATCGCCCGGCCGCGGCATGAATTCATGCGGCATCTGCACGCCCGGCAGATGGCCGGGCAGCACGCGATGCCCGTGCAGCGCGCCCTTCGGATTGCCCGTGGTGCCCGAGGTGTAGATCATCAAGGCCGGATCGTCCGGCGTCGTCTCGACCGGGGTGAAATCCGGACTCCCCTCCGCCAGCAACGCGTCCCAGCCTTCCACCGAACCATCGGCACCGTCGGTGGAGATGCGTAAGCCGAGCTCCGGCAGCGGCTGCGCGATCTGGCCGAGCTTCGCCAGCCCGCCGGCATTGGTCACGACAACCTTCGCAGCCGAGTCGGTCAGCCGATAGGCCAGGGCATCGACCCCGAACAAGGCCGCCAGCGGCACCGCGATCGCACCGAGCTTGTAGGCGGCGAGATGCGCCGTCAGCACCGCCCGCCCCTGCGGCAGCAGGATGGCGATGCGGTCGCCCTGCCCGACGCCGCGCGCCCGCAGCGCGTTGGCCAAGCGGTTGGAATGCTCGCGCAGCCAGCCGAAGCTGACCGGCGTCACCTGCCAATCCGTGGAGACTTCGATGATGGCGGGCCGGTCAGGCTCGATCGCGGCCCAACTATCGCAGACGTCGACGGCGATGTTGCAGCGATCGGGAATGCGCCAGCGGAAGCCCTCGCGCAGCGCGGCATAATCGGTCAGGTCTGGCAGGATCAAGATGGTGGTCCGGTGGGAGGCGCGGCACGATAGGCAGGCCGTTCCCGGCTGTCACCCGTGTCTCGCGCATCATCTCCCAGCGTAACGATGCGCTCAGAACATGCGTTCGCCGGCAGGCGGCAGGTAGGCATCCGTGAACGCATCGCCCGCCCGCGCCTTGTCGCGGAACGCCCCTGTCAGGGCGAGCTGGTCGAGAGCCTGTGCCCAGCGCTCGCGATCGATCCCGCCCAGCCCATGGGCCCGCACATAGGGCGTCAGGATGTTGCGCTCGACGACGGCGATGAGCTTGTCGCGCTCCACTTCGACTTGCGCGCTCTCGTTGCGGCGCAGGACGAATTGCGCGCAGGCGCCGGGATTGACGACGGCATCGCGCGTGCCGCGCATGACGGCGCGCACGAGCCCCCGCACCGCATCCGGCTTGCTCGCGATGAGCTTGCCGGAGACGATTACCGCGCTGCCGTAGAGGACGAGGCCGTGATCGGCCATTTCCATCAGCACGATGTCCTCGCCCGGCACGCCGCGCGCCCTCAAGGAGACGGCGGTCGAGGGGCCGAAGGCGAAGAGGGCATCGATCTCGCCCGAGGCCAGCATCGGCTCGCGCACCGGCAGGCCGATCGTCTCGATCCTGATCTTGCTGTCGTCGATCTTGTTGAGGCTCTTGAAGAGCGGCCATTGCGCGAAGCTGGCATCGATGCTGGCCGTGCCGAGCTTGCGCCCCTCGAGGCTCGCAGGTGCCGTCGTGACGCCCCGGCTCTTGCGACCGATCAGGGCATAACCCGGCCGGTCATGGATGATCATCACGGCCTTGAGATCGGCTCCCGGATTTTCGTCGCGGAACCGGATCAGCGCATTGATATCGCCGAAGCCGGCATCCTGCGCACCGGCCGCGAGGCGCTGCAGCATGGCGCGCGCGCCATTGCCGGGCTCGATCACGACATCGAGCCCCTCGCTGCCGAAATAACCCTTGTCCTGGGCCGCCAGGAAAGGCGCAGTCAGCGCGTCGAAACGCCGGTCCAGGGCGAAGCGAACGGCCGTGCTTCCTTGCGCGCGCCCCGCGCCGACACCTCCGGCACAAGCCGCCACGGCTCCCACCGCCAGCCGCCCGAACCTGCGCCGGGACAACATCGAGGAGTGAGAGGGCGAAGCGATCGGCATGTCCAGCCTCCGGGCGCCTGGCTGTCTGGAGCACGGCATATCCGCGCGTCCCGTCTTCTTGACATCATAAAATGTTGAAATGCCGTCAACATGACGGAAGTTCCGTCACGATTCAGATCGCGCCCGGCGCTTGCCTCCTCCGCGACGGGAAGCCGGCGCCAGTGTCGCAGCGGATCGACCTTGGTTCCTCCTGCAAACGAACGAGGGGCCCAAAGGCCCCTCGTCGCATACCCCTTGTCGGATCAAACGCCCTCAAGCCGCGCGATAGCGCGCCAGCCAATGCGCGTAAGGCGCCGGCAGGGTCGCCCAGGCCGGGTTCTCGACGCCGAGCGCCTGCGCCGCGGCATAGGGCCAGTGCGGATCGGCCAGGAGCGGCCGGCCCAGCGTCACCAGATCGACCTTGCCCTCGCGGATCAGCGCATCGGCCTGCTCGGGCTTGCTGATGTACCAGCTCGTCGAGGCCGGCAGGCCGGTCTCGCGGCGCACCCGCTCGGCGACGGGCGCGAGGAAGGCCGGACCCCACGGGATCTTGGCCTCATTCGTCGAGAAGCCGACGCTGACATCGATGAAGTCGAGCCCCTCCTCCTTCAGGCGCTTCACCAGCGCGATCGCCTCGCTCAAGGTCTCCTCGTCGCGCCCGTCATACTCGATCACGCCGAGCCGGGCCGAGAGCGGCCGGTTCTCCGGCCAGACCTTGCGGACGGCGGCCAGCGTCTCGATCAGGAAGCGGCTGCGGTTCTCGAAGCTGCCGCCATAGGCGTCGTCGCGCTTGTTGGCATGCGGCGAGAGGAAGTTCTGCGCGAGATAACCATGAGCGAAATGCAGCTTCAGCCACTCGATGCCGATATCGCGGGCCCGCTCGGCGGCCGCGACGAAATCGCCGCGGACGCGCTCGATATCGTCCAGCGTCATCGCGCGCGGCACGCGCGGGAGGCCGCCACCGTGCGCGACGGCAGACGGCGCGATCGTCTCCCAGCCGCGCGCGTCGTTGGCGGGGATATGGTCGTCGCCTTCCCAGGGCAGGTTGGCGCTGGCCTTGCGCCCGGCATGGCCGATCTGGATGCCGCTGACGGCGCCGGCCTTGCGCATCTCCGCGACGATCGGCGCCAGCGCCTGCGCCTGCCCGTCGTTCCAGAGCCCGAGGCAGCCGGGCGTGATCCGGCCTTCCGGCGAGACTCCGGTCGCCTCGATCACGACGAGGCCGGCGCCGCCGCGCGCCAGGCCGGCGAGATGCGCCCGGTGCCACTCGCTGGCGACGCCGTCCTGCGCCGAATACTGGCACATCGGCGAGGCGACGATGCGGTTGCGAAGGGTGATGCCCTTCAGGCTGAAAGGGTCGAACAGACCAGGCATGATGCGGCTCCGCGCAGGGGGTTTTGATGCTTCGATAGTTCGATATTTTTCGAACTTTGGCAAGTTCAAAATCCTGTGATAGGCTGCACCCATGCGACATGCCCGCCTGCCCGCCTCCGAAGAGATCGCGCTCGAAGACGTCTTCCACGCTCTGAGCGACCCGTTCCGGCTGGAAGTCGTCCGCCGGCTCGCGACCGAGGGCGAACAGAGCTGCCAGGCGCTTGAAGGCGACCGGCCGAAATCCAGCGTCTCGCATCATTTCCGCGTGCTGCGCGAGGCCGGGCTGATCCGCACCCGCAACGAGGGCGTGACCCGGATGAACGCGCTGCGCCGCGACGATATCGAGCAGCGCTTTCCCGGCCTGCTCGCCTGCGTCGTCCCCCAGCCGAAGGAATGATCTGGCGCCGGTTCCGCTGCGCCAATCGCCGCCCTATGCTCGCGCCATGAGCCTCCCCTATCGCCCCAATGTCGGCATCGCCCTGTTCAACGCGCAGGGCCTCGTCTTCGCCGGCCGCTCGCACAGCGCCGGCCCCGAGATCGTCCTGCCCGGCTTCGACTGGCAGATGCCGCAAGGCGGCATCGACCCCGACGAGAACATCGTCGCCGCCGCCCGCCGCGAGCTGGAGGAGGAGACCGGCGTCACGCAGGCCGAATTGCTGGCCGTGACCGACGAGTGGTGGAGCTACGACTTCCCGCCCTATGACGGCCCATGGCACAAGCTCTCCGCCTTTCGCGGCCAGCGCCAGCGCTGGGTCGCCTTCCGCTTTACCGGCAGCGAA
The DNA here is from genome assembly GCF_016428755.1 of Allobosea sp. ASV33. Taxonomy (GTDB): domain Bacteria; phylum Pseudomonadota; class Alphaproteobacteria; order Rhizobiales; family Beijerinckiaceae; genus Allobosea. The sequence goes on along the minus strand of NZ_JAELTI010000071.1, from coordinate 17,909 downwards.
GAGGCGATGGATATCGGCAAGCCCAATGGCGACGAGCCGCCGGAATTCAGCGAATGGCGCTGGCGCCCGCTCGCCGAGATGCCGGGGCTGATCATGCCGTTCAAGCGAGCGGTCTACGAAAAGGTCGCTGAGGCCTTCGCCGCCTTCGCTTCCCCCGCCATCGGAGAAGGAGGATCGAGATGAACCTCGTCGAGCTCGACCATTGCGTCATCCATGTCTCGGACTGGGAACGCTCGAACGCCTTCTACCACGACGTCATCGGCGCCGAGATCGTGGCGAACGGCAACGGCTTCGCCTATCGCATCGGGCGAGCACAACTGAACTGCCACGGGCCTGGCCTCGACCCGACGCCGGTGGCGCGCCTGCCGGTCCCGCCGGGCGGCAGCGATCTCTGCTTCGTCTGGCCGGGGCCGATCGCCGAAGCGATCACCCATCTGGCGCGGCAGAAGATCGCGATCGAGCTCGGGCCGGTGCAGCGCTTCGGCCGGGGCGGCCACGGCACCAGCGTCTATTTCCGCGACCCCGACGGGTCGCTCCTGGAATTCATCAGCTACGCATGAAAAAGGGCCGCTCGCGCGGCCCTTTCCATAGTCCGAAGCTGAGAGGCGGATCAGGCCGCCTTGCGCTGCTCGAAGACGTGCTTGAACTCGCGCAGTTGCACCAGCGTATCCTGCAGGCGCTTCTTCTCGTCGTCGTTGTGAGAACCGGCGAGACGGGTCTCGGCAGTCAGGATCTCGGCGTCGAGGACGGCGGTGTCGACATCCTCGAGGAAGCGGCCCTGCTCGGCCAGGATCGTCGTCGAAGCCTGGTTGATCTCGACGAGACCGCCATTGACGAAGAATTCCTTGCCGTTGCTCTCGGTCGTCTGGACGAAGACGATGCCGGCCTTGAGCGTCGCGACCAGCGGCGCATGGCCCGCGAGCACAGTCATCTCGCCCTCGACCGAGGGGATGATGACGCTGACGACATCGCCCGAGAACAGGATGCGCTCCGGCGAGACGAGTTCGAACTTGAAGGTGGCCATCGTGTCACTCTCCCCGGCTCGTCATGGCCGGGCTTGACCCGGCCATCTCGGAAACCAGCGGTTTCTGGTCATGAGATGCTCAGGGCTCAAGCCCCGAGCATGACGTGTTCGGTCAACCTTACGCGGCCTCGGCGGCCAGGCGCTGGGCCTTCTCGACGGCTTCCTCGATCGAGCCGACCATGTAGAAGGCGGCTTCCGGCAGGTGGTCGTACTTGCCCTCGACCAGACCCTTGAAGCCCTTGATCGTGTCTTCGAGCGGGACGAGCTTGCCCGGCGAGCCGGTGAAGACTTCCGCGACGAAGAACGGCTGCGACATGAAGCGCTCGATCTTGCGGGCGCGCGCCACGGTCAGCTTGTCGTCTTCCGAGAGCTCGTCCATGCCCAGGATCGCGATGATGTCCTGCAGCGACTTGTAGCGCTGCAGCGTCTGCTGGACCGCGGTGGCGACAGCGTAGTGCTCCTCGCCGACGATATCGGCCGAGAGCATGCGCGAGGTCGAGTCGAGCGGGTCGACCGCCGGGTAGATGCCCTTTTCCGCGATCGAACGCGACAGCACGGTACGGGCGTCCAGGTGGGCGAACGAGGTCGCAGGCGCCGGGTCGGTCAGGTCGTCCGCCGGGACGTAGATCGCCTGCACCGAGGTGATCGAGCCCTTGTTCGTGGTGGTGATGCGCTCCTGCAGGTTGCCCATGTCGGTCGCCAGCGTCGGCTGATAGCCCACCGCCGACGGAATGCGGCCGAGCAGTGCGGACACTTCCGAGCCGGCCTGCGTGAAGCGGAAGATGTTGTCGACGAAGAACAGAACGTCCTGGCCCTTGTCGCGGAAGTCCTCGGCGATGGTCAGGCCGGCGAGAGCGACGCGCATGCGGGCGCCCGGGGGCTCGTTCATCTGGCCGTAGACCAGGGCGCACTTGGAGCCGGCGGTCGAACCGTTGTTCTCCTTCGGGTCCTTGTTGACGTTGGACTCGATCATCTCGTGATAGAGATCGTTGCCCTCGCGGGTGCGCTCGCCGACGCCGGCGAACACCGAGTAGCCGCCGTGCGCCTTCGCGACGTTGTTGATCAGCTCCATGATCAGCACGGTCTTGCCGACGCCGGCGCCGCCGAACAGGCCGACCTTGCCGCCCTTGGCGTAGGGAGCCAGCAGGTCGACGACCTTGATGCCGGTGACGAGGATCTGCGCCTCGGTCGACTGCTCGGAATAGGCCGGGGCCGGCTGGTGGATGCCGCGGGTGGCGGTGGTCAGGATCGGGCCCGCTTCGTCGACCGGCTCGCCGATGACGTTCATGATGCGGCCGAGCGTCTCGTCGCCGACCGGAACCGCGATCGGGGCGCCCGTGTCGGTGACCGACTGGCCGCGGACCAGGCCTTCGGTCGAGTCCATCGCGATGGTGCGGACGGTGTTCTCGCCGAGATGCTGGGCGACCTCGAGGACGAGGCGGTTGCCGAGGTTGTCGGTCTCGAGCGCGTTCAGGATCTCCGGCAGGGCGCCGTCGAACTGCACGTCGACGACGGCGCCGATGACCTGGGCAACGCGGCCGGTGCCGGTGTTGGCGGGCTTCTCGTCGGCGGTCTTCTTGGTGGTCTTGGTAGCGGCTTTGGCCATGGCGGAACCTCGGGACTAGCGCATTCGGATGTGACGGCAGCCGGCGGCTCACGCCACCGGCGAAGATTAGGCGGTTAGAGCGCTTCCGCGCCGGAGATGATCTCGATCAGTTCCTTCGTGATCATCGCCTGGCGCGAGCGGTTGTAGATCTGCGTCTGCTTCTTGATCATCTCGCCGGCATTGCGCGTGGCGGAATCCATCGCCGACATGCGCGCGCCCTGTTCGGAGGCGGCGTTCTCGAGCAGCCCGCGCAGGATCTGGACGGTCAGGTTGCGCGGCAGCAGCGCCTCCAGGATCTCGCCCTCTTCCGGCTCGTAGTCGTACACCGCGTCGGCCTGCTTCGTCCCTTCCGGAATTTCGGCCGGGATGATGCGCTGCGCGGTCGGGATCTGGGCGATCACCGAGCGGAAGCGCGAGAAGAACAGCGTCGCGACGTCGAACTCGCCATTGGCGAAGCGGGCCAGCACGTTCTGGGCGATCGTCTCGGCATTGACGAACCCGACCTGCTTGAATTCGCGCAGATCGATGAACTCGATGATCTCCGCCGAGAACTGGCGACGCAGGATGTCGTAGCCCTTCTTGCCGACGCAGATGATCTTGACCGTCTTGCCCTCGGCCTTCAGCGCATTCGCCTTGTCGCGGGCAAGCCGCGCGATCGAGGAGTTGAAGGCGCCGCACAGGCCGCGCTCGGCGGTCAGCACCAGCAGCAGATGCACTTTGTCGGCGCCCGTGCCGGCGATGAGGCGCGGCGCGCTCGAACCGGTCACGCCGGACGCGAGGTTCGACAGCACCGTCTCCATGCGCTCGGCATAGGGGCGCGCGGCCTCGGCGGCCATCTGCGCCCGGCGCAGCTTCGCAGCCGCGACCATCTGCATGGCCTTGGTGATCTTCTGCGTCGACTTCACCGAAGCGATGCGGTTTCTAAGGTCCTTCAAAGAAGGCATGTGGCGCTCTCACCCCGTCATGGTCGACCTTGCGTCGACCATCTACGTCTTGAACCTCGGTCTCATCTCCCACGCTCGCCGCATGCGCGGCGAAGACGTGGATGGTCGGGCCAGGCCCGACCAGGACGCCTGCGGATCAGGCGAAGGACTTCGCGAAGCCCGCGACGATGTCCTTGAGCTTGGCGGCGTTGGCGTCCGACAGGTCCTTCGACGTGCCGATCTCGTTGAGCATGTCGGCATGCTTGCCGCGCACCAGCGAGAGCAGGCCGTCCTCGAAGGCACGAACCTTGTTGACCGGCAGCGCATCGAGATAGCCGTTCACGCCGGCATAGATCACCACGACCTGCTCTTCCATCTTGAGCGGCGAGAACTGCGGCTGCTTCAAGAGCTCGGTCAGGCGGGCGCCGCGGTTGAGCAGGCGCTGCGTGACCGCGTCGAGGTCCGAGCCGAACTGGGCGAAGGCGGCCATCTCGCGATACTGGGCGAGCTCGCCCTTGATCTTGCCGGCGACCTTCTTGGTGGCCTTGGTCTGCGCCGACGAACCGACGCGCGACACCGAGAGGCCGACGTTCACCGCCGGGCGGATGCCCTGGTAGAACAGGTCCGTCTCCAGGAAGATCTGGCCGTCGGTGATCGAGATCACGTTGGTCGGGATATAGGCGGACACGTCGTTCGCCTGGGTCTCGATGACCGGCAGAGCGGTCAGCGAGCCAAGGCCGGCGGCCTCGCCCATCTTCGCCGCGCGCTCGAGCAGGCGGGAGTGGAGATAGAACACGTCGCCCGGATAGGCTTCGCGGCCCGGCGGGCGGCGCAGCAGCAGCGACATCTGGCGGTAGGCGACGGCCTGCTTGGAGAGGTCGTCATAGATGATGACGGCATGCATGCCGTTGTCGCGGAAGAACTCGCCCATCGAGCAGCCGGCGAACGGCGCCAGGAACTGCATCGGGGCCGGGTCGGACGCGGTGGCCGCCACGACGATGGAATACTCCATCGCGCCGCGCTCCTCGAGCACCTTCACGAGCTGGGCGACGGTCGAGCGCTTCTGGCCGACGGCGACGTAGACGCAGTAGAGCTTCTGGCTCTCCGGGGCGCCTTCGGCGTTCAGCGGCTTCTGGTTCAGGATCGTGTCGAGCGCGATCGCGGTCTTGCCGGTCTGGCGGTCGCCGATGATGAGCTCGCGCTGGCCGCGGCCGATCGGGATCAGGGCGTCGACCGCCTTGAGGCCGGTCGCCATCGGCTCGTGCACCGACTTGCGCGGGATGATGCCGGGCGCCTTGACGTCGACGCGGCGACGCTCCTTGGCCTTGATCGGGCCCTTGCCGTCGATCGGGTTGCCGAGAGCGTCGACGACGCGGCCGAGCAGCTCCTTGCCGACGGGAACGTCGACGATGGCGCCGGTGCGCTTGACGGTCTGGCCTTCCTTGATCTCGCGGTCGTTGCCGAAGATGACGACGCCGACATTGTCGCTCTCGAGGTTGAGCGCCATGCCGCGGACGCCGGACTCGAATTCGACCATCTCACCGGCCTGGACCTTGTCGAGGCCGTAGACGCGGGCGATGCCGTCACCGACGGAGAGAACCTGGCCGACTTCGGTGACCGAAGCTTCCGAGCCGAAATTCGAGATCTGAGCCTTCAGGATGGCGGAGATTTCAGCGGGGCGGATGTCCATCAGCCGACCTCTTTCATGGCAAGACGAATTGAATTGAGTTTGGTTTTCAGCGACGCGTCGACCATGCGGGAGCCCATCTTGACGATGAGCCCGCCGATCAGGGTCGGATCGATCTTGATCGAGACGTCGACATCCTTGCCGGCGACGCCCTTCAGCGCCGCGCGGATTTCGTCGACGCGCTTGGCCGTCGGCTCTTCGGCGACCGTCACCTCGGCGGAGACGATGCCCTTGGCCTCGGCGACCAGACGCTTGTAACCGGCGATCATGCCCGGCAGCGCGAAGAGGCGGCGCTTGCTGGCGACGAGGCCGATGAAATTGGCGGCGAGGCCGGTAATGCCGGCCTTGGCGAGCACGGCCTTGATCGCCGCGACCTGCTCCTCGGCGGTGAAGGCCGGGCTCTCGATCAGGCGGGTCAGATCCTCGCTCTCGGCGAGCAGGCCGTTGAAGCTGTCCAGAGCGGCTGCGACGGTGTCGATCGCACCACTCTCCTCAGCCAGCTCGAACAGAGCGGTGGCATAGCGCTGAGCTACGCCCGACACCAATGTCCCCTGCGATCCGCCTTCAGCCACGCTTCCCGTCTCTCGTTTCAAGGGACCACACCAGCGACCTTCCTGACGAAGGTGGAGTGTATGCTCCCGACACTGCGAGTATCATAGGCGCAAAGCCGGCAAGACGACTTCGCGACCGAAATGTGGCGGTGCACTAGCATGCGGTTCCGGGCCGCGCAATCGCTGATTGCCCTTCATAAGCGGGGTTTTCGCCGCGCCTTTCAGCTCTTCAAAGGAAGCTCTGCGGATCGACGTCGACCGCGACCCGGACGGAGCCCTTGGGCCGGGGTGCCCGTTTCAGCCAGGCGCGCAGGTAATCCTGCAGGTTGATCTCGCGCCCCGTCTTGACGATCAGACGCATGCGATGGCGCCCGCGCAGCACCGCAAGCGGCGCTTCCGCCGGCCCCAGCACCATGATTCCGTCGCCCGCCTCGGCGCAGCGCGCCAGCGCCCGGGCATGGCTCTCGGCCTCCGCCTGGTTGTTCGCGGAGACGATCAGGGCCGCCAGCCGGCCGAACGGCGGCAGGCCGGCAGCCTCCCGCGAAGCCTCCTCTGCGGCATAAAACCGCTCCGGGTCGCCCGAGATCAGGGCCTTGAGCACGGGATGCTCGGGGTCATGCGTCTGAAGCAGGGCGCGGCCGGGTTTCTCTCCCCGTCCTGCGCGACCCGTGACCTGCCTGAGCGCCTGGAAGGTTCGTTCGGCCGCACGCGGATCGCCGGACGTCAGCCCGAGATCGGCATCGATCACGCCGACCAGCGTCATTCCCGGGAAATTATGGCCCTTGGCGACGAGTTGCGTGCCGATGACGATGTCGAACGCGCCCTCGGCCACCGCCATCAATTCCGTCTTCAGGCGTTCCGTCCCGCCCGGAAAGTCGCTGGAGAGTACGATCGAACGCGCCTGTGGAAAAAGCGTCGCGACCTCCTCGGCCAACCGCTCGACACCCGGCCCGCAGGCGACGAGGCTCTCCGGCTTGTGGCAGGCCGGGCATTCGTGCGGCCGGCGCTCGACATGGCCGCAATGATGGCAGACCAGCGCCCTTCGGAAGCGGTGGTCGACCAGCCAGGCTGAACAGTTCGGGCACTGGAAGCGGTGGCCGCAATCCCGGCACAGCGTCAGCGGCGCATAGCCGCGCCGATTGAGGAAGAGCAGCGACTGCTCCTTCGCCTCCAGATTGGCCTCGACCGCCTTGATCAGCGCGCCCGAGAGCCAGCGCCCGCGCTCCGGCTTGTCGCGGCGCAGGTCGACGAGGCCGAGCTGCGGCAGTTCGCGTCCGCCGAAGCGCTCTGGCAGCTTGAGATGGGCATAGCGCCCGCGCTCGGCATTGACGCGGGTCTCCAGGGATGGCGTCGCCGAAGCGAGAACCACCGGCGCATTCTCGATCCGGCCCCGCACCACTGCCATGTCGCGGGCATGATAGGAGACGCCGTCCTCCTGCTTGTAGGCGCTCTCATGCTCCTCATCGACGACGATGAGGCCGAGATCGCTATAGGGCAGGAACAGGGCCGAGCGGGCGCCGGCCACGACCTTGGCCTCGCCCGAGGCGATCGCCGCCTGCAGCCGCTCGCGTTTGCGGCCCGTCACGGCCGAGTGCCACAGGCCCGGCCTGACGCCGAAGCGGGCCTCGAACCGGTCGATGAACTGCGCGGTCAGCGCGATTTCCGGCATCAGGATCAGGCTCTGGCGGCCGAGCCGGATCGCCTCGGCAACCGCCTCGAAATAGACCTCCGTCTTGCCCGAGCCGGTGACGCCTTCGAGCAATGAGACGCCGAACGCCTTCGCCTGTACGGATGCTACCAGCGCCTGCGCGACCTCGCCCTGCCAGTCCGAAAGCTCCGGCACGGCATGGTCGGGATCGGGCAAGGCCGCGATCGCCTCGCGCGGCAAGGGCTCGACGATGAAGGTGCCGGCATCGACGAGGGAATCGATCACGGCGGCACTCACCGAAGCCGCCTCGGCCAGCGCCGATTTCGCGATCAGCAGCCCGCCCTCGGCTGCGGCGATGGCACGCGCCCGCGCCGGCGTCATGCGGCCGGGCGGCGCTCCTGCGAGCCGGACGCCGAGCTTCGGGCGCTCCGGCGTGTCGTCGGGCTGTCGGCGCAGGGCCAGCGCCAGCACCGAGCCTTTAGGTGCCAGCGTATACCAGGCCACCCAGTCGACGAGCTTGCGCAAGGCCGGATCGAGCGGCGGCATGTCGTATTTGCCGGTGACCTTCTTGAGGTTGCCGCCGCGGCCGCGTCCGACATCCCAGACGACGCCGACGGTCTCCCGCGGCCCGAGCGGTACCTGCACGACATCGCCGGGCTTGAGGACGAGCCCGGCCGGCACGGCATAGCTATAGGCCTGATCGAGCCCGAGCGGGATCAGCACGTCGACCGTGCCGGCCGGCCCCGTCTCTTCCCTATTGTCGTCGATCAGATCGAACTGCGCCATTGTCACAAACACCACCGCCGTCATCCCGGGCTTGCCCCGGGATCCATCGTAAGGCGTCGCGCTCTACGATGGATCCCGGATCGGCGCCGCTGACGCGGCTCGTCCAGGATGACGGCGTGTTTCGCACTCGTATCTAGCATCGATTCGGCTGCTGTTAAGGCAGGAGCGTCATCCTTCTCGCATGACCGATTTCGACTCCTTCCGGCGCGACTGGCTTTCGCATCTCTCGGCGGAACGCCGTCTCTCGCCGAAGACGCTGGAAGCCTATGCCCGCGACCTCGGCCAGTTCGCGGCCTTCCTGACCGAGCATCTCGGCGGAGCCCCCACCCTGTCCGACATCGCTGCGCTCAAGCCCGTCGACCTGCGCGCCTTCCTCGGCCAGCGACGGCGCGACGGCGTCGGCAACCGAACCCTGATGCGCCAGCTTGCGGCGCTCCGCTCCTTCGCCCGCTTCGGCGAGCGCCAGGGGAAGCTCACCGCCGCGGCCTTCGCCGCGACGCGCGGCCCGCGCCTCGGCAAGTCGCTGCCGCGCCCACTCGAACCCTCGGCCGCCCGTGCCGTCACCCAGGCCAACAGCCGCGCCGACGAGGAGCGCGAGCAATGGATCCTCGCTCGCGACGCCGCGGTGCTCGGCCTGCTCTATGGCAGCGGGTTGCGCATCTCCGAGGCGCTTTCGCTCGCCCGCGCCCAGGCGCCCCAGCAGGCCGGCGATACGCTCACCGTCATCGGCAAGGGCAGCAAGACGCGGATGGTGCCGGTGCTACCCGTCGTGATCGCGGCGATCACGGAATACCTCAAGCTCTGCCCCTGGCGGCTCCCGCCGGAAGGCCCGCTTTTCGTCGGCGCCAAGGGCGGGCCGCTCTCGCCGCGCATCATCCAGCTCGCCGTCGAGGGCCTGCGCGGCGCGCTCGGACTTCCCTCCTCGGCCACGCCGCATGCGCTGCGCCATTCCTTCGCGACGCATCTGCTCGGCCGCGGCGGCGACCTGCGCGCCATCCAGGAGCTGCTCGGCCACGCCTCGCTCTCGACCACGCAGATCTATACCCGCATCGACTCGGCCCGCCTGATGGCCGCCTACGACGCCGCCCACCCGCGCGCCGGCCGCTGGTACCCCTTGATGCCGCAACGGAACGCCCTCACAAGGCACCAGCGACGCTGAGGGTGATTCGATGTCTGAGCCGGTCGAGATTCCGGAAAGCGGCAACAAGAAACTCGCCTTGCTGATCGCCGTGCTGGCGCTCCTGCTGGCGCTGGCCGAGATCGGTGGTAAGAACGCCGAAAACGAGGCGGTCGCCAAGAATATCGAGGCCTCCAACCTCTGGGCCTTCTTCCAGGCGAAGACGATCCGCGGCACGGTCGTGCGCACCGCGACCGAGGCGATGGAGCTCGATCTCGCCGGCATCACGGACACCGCGGCGCGCGACCGCATGCAGAAGCGTATCGACGCCTGGAAGGCGACGGCCGCCCGCTACGATACCGAACCGGAGACCAATGAGGGCCGCAAGGAGCTGGCCGCGCGGGCCAAGGCCGCCGAACAACAGCGCGACGACCACAAAGCCCGCAACGAGAATTTCGAGATCGCCTCCGGCCTGCTCCAGATCGGCATCGTCGTGGTATCCGCCTCGATCATCACCGGCGTGGCGCTGCTCGCCTTCGTCGGCGGCGGATTGGGCGCCGCCGCGATCGTTTTCATGAGCCTCGCGCTCTTCGCGCCGCATCTGCTGTTCTGACGGCACGCAGCCTTCAGTAGTGGATGGCCCCGCGGATTCCGCCGCCGCAGGCGATCGCATCGCCATTGATCGCGACGCTGCGTGGCGACGCCAGGAAGGCGACGATGTCGGCGACCTCCGCCGCATCGACCAGGCGCCCGATGGTGACGTTCGAGACCATGCCGGCCTCGATCTGCGCTTCGCTCTTGCCGCTTGCCGCCGCCTTGGCTGCGATCAGCGGTACCGTCTTCTCCGTCCGCGTCAGGCCGGGATGGACGACCGTGACGTTGATGCCCTGCGGCCCGAGCTCGTCGGCGAGGTTCTTGGTCAGTGCCGCCACCGCGACATTGCGCATCGAGCCGATGGTCGAGCCGGTCGAGCGCGCCGCGAGCCCGCTGATATTGATGATCCGGCCCCAGCCATTGGCGGCCATATGCGGCGCAGCCTCCCGCGCGACCCGCAGATAGCCCATCACCTTCACGTTCACGTCGTCCCAGAACAGGGCGTCGGTGATCTCCGCGAGCTTCGGCGGCGGCGCCTGCCCACCGGGCTTGCCGGCCGCGTTCACGAGGATGTCGAGCCCGCCGAGCGCGGCGACGGCCCCCGCGACGAGGCGCTTCACTGAATCGTTGCTGGCGGTATCCGCGACGATGCCAACGACCTTCCGACCGGTCTCGGCGGCGAGCGCCGCAGCCGCCGCATCGAGCTCGCCCTGGCTACGGGCGGCGATGACGAGATCGACACCTTCGCGCGCGAGTTGCCGCGCAACGGCGAGGCCGATGCCCTTGCTGCCGCCGGTCACCAGCGCGCGCTTGCCTTCGAGTTGCAGATCCATGGCCTGCCCTTCCCTGTGATGTTCCCTACCGAGCCCGCCGCAGGCGCGGATCGACTGCGTCGCGCAGGCCGTCGCCGAGCAGGTTGAAGCCGAGCACGGTCAACGCGATCGCGGCACCCGGAAAGATCGCAAGCCAGGGCTGCGCCGCCATGAAGGTCTGCGCCTCGTTGAGCATCCGCCCCCAGGACGGGTTCGGCGGTTGCGTGCCCAATCCGAGATAGGACAGCCCGGCCTCGGCCAGCACCGCCAGCGCGAACTGGATCGTCGCCTGCACCACCAAAATGCCGGCGATATTGGGCAGGACATGACGCAGCGTGATCTGCCGGTTGTTGAGCCCCGCCGCCCGCGCCGCCTGGATGAAGTCCTGCGCCCAGACCTGCAAGGCCGCCCCGCGCGCGAGCCGCGCGAAATAGGGCAGGTTCAGCACGGCGATGGCGACGATCGCGTTGAGCATGCCCGGCCCGACGATTGCGGTCATCATGATCGCGGTCAGCACGGCCGGAAAGGCATGGGTGAAATCGGCCGTGCGCATGATGATATGGTCGAGGATGCCGTCGCGCCGCACCGAGGCAGCCAGCCCCAGCGCGGTGCCCGCGACCATGCCGATGCCGACCGCGCCCAGCCCCACCGCCAGCGAATTGCGCGCGCCGACCATGATCATCGAGAACACGTCGCGGCCGAACTGGTCGGTGCCGAACCAGTTCGCGGCCGAGGGCCCCTTCAGCCGGTTCAGGATCATCATCTGCGTCGGCTGGTAGGGCGTCCAGACGTAAGAGATCAGCGCCGCGGCCACGACGAGCATGGCCAGCACCACGCCGATCACGAAGGACGGCGCGAGCCACCAGTGCCGTTTGCCGCCGGGCGCCTTGTCCTCGACCGCGCTCATGACTGCCTGAGGCGCGGATCGATCAGCCCGTAGAGCAGTTCGACCGCGAAATTGATCAGGATGGCCAGCCCCGCGAAGAGCATGACGAGGTCCTTGACCACGATCAGGTCATGCTGGGCGATAGCCTGGAAGACGAGCCGCCCCAGCCCCGGCAGCGCGAAGACGTTCTCGATGATGATGGCGCCGGCGATCAGCACCGAGAACTGGAGCCCGAGAATGGTGACGACCGGGATCAGCGCGTTTCGCAGTGCATGCCGGCGCATCGTCGTGCCTTCGCTCAGCCCCTTGGCACGGGCGGTGCGGACGAAATCCTCCTGCAGCGTGTCGAGCATGGAGGAGCGCGTCACGCGCGCGATGATCGCGGCCTGCGGCAGCGCCAAGGCCATCGCCGGCATCAACAGCGCCTTCAGCGAGACGCCGACCCCCGCCTGCCAGCCCGGAAAGCCGCCGGCGGGCAGCCAGCCGAGCCCGACCGCGAAGACGAGCACAAGCAGCAGGCCGAACCAGAAATTCGGGATCGCAAGCCCGGCCTGCGCGAAGGCCATCACCCCGGCATCGGCCAGCCTGCCATGGCGCGAGGCCGCGAGCATGCCGAGCGGGATGCCGATCGCGGTGGCCAGCGCGATGGCCATCAGCGCCAGAGGCAGCGTCACCGCCATGCGCTCGGCGATGAGCTGCAGCACTGGGACGCGATAGGTATAGCTCTGGCCGAGATCGCCGGTGACGAGCCCACCCAGCCAGATGAAGAAGCGCAGCACCGCCGGCTTGTCGAGCCCCATCTCGGCATGCAGCGCGGCCAGCGCCTCGGGCGCCGCATTGAGGCCGAGCGTCACCGCAGCCGGATCGCCCGGCAGGATTTCGAGCACAACGAAGATCACCACCGCCGCGGCAAGCAGTGTTAGGCCCAGCGCGACGAGCCGGCGCAGGATATAGCCGATCACAGGTCTAGCTTCTCCACGCCGTCATTCCGGGCGACCGCAGGGAGACCCGGAATCCATCGTAGAGCATCAACGCCCTTCGATGGATTCCGGATCGGCGCGGCTGCGCCGCTTGTCCGGAATGACGTCCGAGAAAGGTCTATCAACCTCACCGCCAGCGCAATTCCGCCAGCGGCGTCACCGGCAGCGGCCAGTCGGTCCACATGCCCTCCAGCGCGGCGTTCGCCACCGTGATCTTGGGCAGGATGAACAGGAAGCCGTTGACCGCGTCCTGCGCCAGCTTGCGCTGCGCCTGCTTGTAGAGCTCGTTGCGGGCGCCCTCGTCCAGCGTCTCCGAAATCTTGGCGATCAGCGCCTTGAACTCGGGATTCTTGTACTGGAAGTAGTAGCCGTCGCGCGCATAGATATCGATGTCGAGCGGCTCGGTATGGGCGATGATGCTGAGATCGTAATCCTTGTTGCGGAAGACCCGCTCCAGCCATTGCGGGAATTCCAGCGGCTCGATCGCCGCGTTGATGCCGACCTGGGACAGCAGCGCCGCCACGATCTCGCCGGAGCGGCGGGCATAGGATGGCGGCGGCAGCTTCAGCGTGCAGTTGAAGCCGTTCGGGAAGCCGGCCTCGGCCAGCAGCGCCTTGGCCTTGGCGGGGTCGTAAGGGTAGGTGCCGGTAAGATCGAGATAGGCCGGGTGCAGCGGCGAGAAATGGCTGCCGATCAGGTTGACGTCGAAACCGTAGACGCCGAGCGCGATCGTCTTGCGATCGAGCGCATGCGCAATCGCCTGCCGGACCTTGAGATTGTCGAAGGGCGGCTTGGCATTGTTGGTGGCGAGCACCGTCTCGCCCTCGGTGCCGCCGATCGTGACCTTGAGCTTGGGATCGGCCTTGAGCTGCGGCACGGCCTCCGGCGCCGAGAGATTGGTGTGGGCGTCGACATCGCCGGCCCTGAGCGCCGCGACCTGCGCCTGCGGATCGGACATGAAGCGGAAGATCGCCTTGGCCAGCGCCGGCTTCTCGCCCCAGTAGCCGTCGAAACGGGCAAGCTCGAGCCGGTCGCCACGGTTCCAGCGCACGAACTTGAATGGACCGGTGCCGACCGGCTCGGTCTTGTTGTTGGCGGCCGTGGCCGGCGCCACGATCACGGCATCGCCCCATGCGAGCCCGAACAGGAAATTCGCCGTCGGCTGCTTCAGCTTGATCACCACGGTCGCCGGGTCCGGCGTCGTGATCTCGGCGATCGGCGTGAAGAGCTGGCGCTGGGCGTTGGTGGAATCGGGTGCGACCGCGCGCTCGAAGGAGAATTTCACCTGCTCGGCAGTGAAGGGCGTGCCGTCATGGAATTTCGCGCCCTGCCGCAGCTTGAAGCGATAGGTCACGTTGTCGTCGGCAATCTGCCAGCTCTCGGCGAGGCAGGGCTGGATCTTGCCGGTGCGGTCGATCTTGACCAGGCCCTCGAAGATGTTCTGCAGCGTCACCTCGCGGATCGCCTGTGCGGCGCCGGAGGTCGGATCGAGCGTCGGCGGCTCCAGCGTCTGCGCGATGGTGACGCTGTCCTTCGCCTGGGCCAGCGCGACGACGGGAAGCTGCGCCGCCAGCGCTGCCAGTCCCGCCCCCGCCAGGAGTTCACGCCGCGTCGTCATATCCATCGCTCCGATGCCGTTGCGGCGTGAAGATGGCGCGGGAAAGCCGACGAAGGCAAGCCCGCTGCCGGCGCAATCCCCGATGGGCAGAAGTCGCTGTCTGGCGCACTAGTATACCAGGTGATTGACCCCTGCCGCAGCCGGCTCTAGAGATCGGTGCGACCGATGGAGATGCCCCATGCTGTTGCACGACGATCGCCTCTTCCCCGCCGATCCGGTGACGCGCGGCATCGCGCGCCGGCTCTTCGCCACGGTCCGTGACCTGCCGATCATCTCGCCGCACGGCCATACCGATCCGCGCTGGTATGCCGAGGACAACGCCTTTCCCGATCCGGCGACCCTCTTCGTCAAGCCGGACCACTACATCTTCCGCATGCTCTATTCGCAGGGCGTCCGGCTGGAACAGCTCGGCATCACCAGAAAGGATGGCGGGCCGGTCGAGGGCGATCCGCGCAAGATCTGGAAGCTCTTCGCCGATCACTGGCACCTGTTCCGTGGCACTCCGACGCGGCTCTGGTTCGAGCATGCCGCCTCGACCGTCTTCGGCATCAACGAGCGCCTCACGCCGGACAACGCCGACAAGATCTACGACCGCATCGCCGCCAAGCTGGAAGAGCCTGAACTGCGTCCCCGCGCCCTGTTCGAGCGCTTCAATATCGAGGCGATCAGCACGACCGAAGGCGCGCTCGACGATCTGCGCTGGCATGACATGGTCCGCGAGTCCGGCTGGGGCGGCAAGGTCGTGACGGCCTATCGGCCTGACAGCGTGGTCGATCCCGAGTTCGAGGGCTTCGCCGACAATCTCGAAAAGCTCGGCGAGTTGACGGGCGAGGATATCGGCTCGTGGACCGGCTACCTCGCCGCCCATCGCAAGCGGCGCGCCTATTTCAAGCAGCGCGGCGCCACCTCCTCCGACCATGGCCACGCCACGGCCCGCACCGCCAATCTCTCGGATGCGGAGGCCGAGAAGCTCTATGCCAAGATCCTGAAGGGCAAGGTCTCGGCCAAGGACGCCGACCTGTTCCGCGGCCAGATGCTGACCGAGATGGCCAAGATGAGCCTCGATGACGGGCTCGTTCTCCAGATCCATCCGGGCTCCCATCGCAATCACAACGCGGTGCTGTTCGAGCATTTCGGCCGTGACATGGGCTGCGATATCCCGACCGAGACCAATTACGTGGAAGCGCTGAAGCCGCTGCTCGACGCCGTCGGCAACGAGTCGGGCCTCACCGTCATTGCCTTCACCCTCGACGAAACAGCCTATTCGCGCGAGCTCGCGCCGCTCGCCGGCCATTACCCGGCGCTGCGGCTTGGGCCGGGCTGGTGGTTCCTTGATGCGCCGGAAGCGATGCTGCGCTTCCGCGAACTCACCACCGAGACGGCCGGCTTCTACAACACCGTCGGCTTCAACGACGACACCCGGGCCTATCTCTCGATCCCGGCACGCCACGATGTCGCGCGCCGCGTCGACTGCGCCTATCTCGCCAAGCTCGTCGCCGAGCACCGGCTGGAAGAGGACGAGGCGGCCGAGGTCGCCCATGACCTCGCCTATCGCCTCGCCAAGGAGGCCTACAAGCTGTGACCCGCCTCTCCGCTTCCACGCTCGCCGATCTGCGGGCCTCGGTCCGCCGTCCGGCCTATGACCGCGCCACTCTCAAGCCCGGCATCGTTCATCTCGGCCTCGGCGCCTTCGCCCGCGGCCACCTCGCCGAATATACCGAGGACGCACTGGAGAGCCGCTTCGGCGCCTGGGGCATCGTGGGCGCCAGCCTCCAGCGCCCCGACCAGCGCGACAGGCTGAAGCCGCAGGACGGGCTCTACACCCTGCTCAAGCTCGCGCCCACGGGGCCGGAACTGCGCGTCATCGGCTCGGTTCTCGACGTCCTCGTCGCGCCGGAAAGCCCGTCGGCTCTCATCGCAAAGCTGGCCGCTCCCGAGACCCGCATCGTCTCGCTCACCGTCACCGAGAAGGGCTATTGCCACGATCCGGCGACCGGCCGGCTCAAGGCCGATCATCCCGATATCGTCCACGACCTCGCCAATCCCCACGCGCCGCGCTCGGCAGTGGGCATCCTCGTCGCCGGCCTGAAGGCGCGCCGCGATGCCGGGCTCGGCCCCTTCACCGCGCTCTGCTGCGACAACCTCCCCTCCAACGGCCATGTCCTGCGCGGCCTCGTCCGCGACTTCGCGGCGCTGACCGACGACAAGCTCGCCGCCTGGATCGAGGCCAACGGCGCCTTCCCGGCGACGATGGTCGACCGCATCGTGCCCGCGACGACCGAGGCCGATATCGCCGAAGTCGCCCGGCTGACCGGGCTTGAGGACGCCGCCCCCGTGATTGGCGAGCCCTTCCGGCAATGGGCGATCGAGGATGTCTTCGCCGCCGCCCGCCCTGACTGGCACGAAGTCGGCGCCCAGATGGTCTCCGAGGTCGCGCCCTTCGAGTTCATGAAGCTGCGCATGCTGAACGGCGCGCATTCCTCGCTCGCCTATCTCGGCTATCTCGCGGGCCACGAGACGGTCGCCGAAGCCAGCGGCGATCCCGTCCTCGCCCGCTTCCTCGAAGGGCTCTGGGCCGAGATCATCCCGACGGTGCCCGCGCCGCAGGGTGTCGTGCTCGGGGACTATGCCAAGGCGCTCCTCACCCGCTTCCAGAACCCGGCGATCCGCCACCGCACCTGGCAGATCGCCATGGACGGCTCGCAGAAGCTGCCGCAGCGCCTGCTCGGCACGATCCGCGAGCGGCTGAAGGCAGGAGCGCCGATCGATCATCTCGCGCTCGGCGTCGCCGCCTGGATGCGCTACGTCACAGGTACCGACGAGAAGGGCGGCGCCATCGATGTTCGCGATCCGCTGGTGGCGGAACTCAAACGCCGCACGGAAGCCGCTGGGCGGGATGCAAGCGCGCTAGCCGAAGCCCTCACCGGCATCGAGGCGATCTTCGGCAGCGACCTACCGGGCGACCAGCGGTTTACTAAACCGGTGACCGCACACCTCGCCTCGCTCCTCGACAAGGGCGCAAAGGCGACGGCGGCGAGCCTGGGCGGATAGAGGCCGTCATTCTCGAGCGAAGCGTAGCTTCGACCCGAGAACCTCACGACGAGCAGGCGCAGCGAGCCACATCCGGCAGGAGATACTCGGGTCAAGCCCGAGCATGACGGCCTTTTTGGGCCCTTGATCCGTGTTCGCATCACACGCCACATAGGCGAGATGCTTCGCGCGCTCGCCCTCGCCGTCTCGCTCCTCACCGCCGCCACGGCCCTGGCGCAGGAGCCGCCGCGCATCGCCATCCCCAATCTCTGGGACCCGCGCATCCGGCTCGACCGGCCGGAGCCCGGCCCGCCGCGCGTCGTGCGCTTCCTCGCCGATGACGATTACCCGCCCTTCCATTTCGCCGGGCCGGACGGGGCGCTGACCGGCTTCTCGGTCGAGCTCGCCCGCGCCGTCTGCGAGAAGCTCGCCTGGACCTGCACGATCCAGCCGCGCCGCTTCGACACCCTCGCGGACTCGCTGGCTGAAGGCCGCGGGGATGTTCTGGCCGCAGCGATGAACCTGACCCCGGCCCTGCGCGAGCGCTTCGCCGCCAGCCATCTCTATTTCCGCGCCCCCGCCCGCTTCATGACCACGCGCGGCAATGCCCGGGCAGCGCTCGACGGAACGACCCTCCAGGGACGGCG
>NZ_JAELTI010000070.1 GCF_016428755.1 Allobosea sp. ASV33 | reverse complement strand
ACCTGACCCCGGCCCTGCGCGAGCGCTTCGCCGCCAGCCATCTCTATTTCCGCGCCCCCGCCCGCTTCATGACCACGCGCGGCAATGCCCGGGCAGCGCTCGACGGAACGACCCTCCAGGGACGGCGCGTCGCGGTCGTCTCCGGCACGGCCCACCAGGCCTTCCTCGAACAGCTCATGCCCTTCGTGCAGCGGCGCGAGAGTACGAATCTGAATGCCGCGATTGCGGCGCTCCGCAGCGGCGAGGCGGAGTACGTCTTCGGCGACGGTGTGGCCTTGTCGCTGGCGCTCGCCGGCAGCGGCGGCGAGTTCGCCTTCTCCGGCGGCCCCTATCTGGAAAGCCGCTATTTTGGCGAGGGTGTCGCCTTCCTGCTGCGCAAGGATGACCCCGCCCTGAAGCGCGCGATCGATTACGCGCTCCAGAGCCTCTGGGACGACGGGAGCTACGCCCGCCTCTATCTGCGCTTCTTCCCGGTCAGTCCGTATTGACCGTCACGGCGCGTTGCTAACCAGCGCCTGCTTCGCCACGGCCGCGAGCCAGCCGGACGCCGCGGGCAGGATCGCGTCATTGAAATCGTAGCGATCATTGTGCAAGGCGCCGCCGTTCACCGCAGGACCGTTGCCCATCCAGATATAGCAGCCCGGCCGCTTCTCCAGGAAATAGGCGAAATCCTCGCCGGTGGTGCTGGCCTTCATGTCGCGCCGCACGGGAAGCCCGGCCGCCTCGCCGGCCGCAGCGGCCATGTCTTCTTCCGCCGGCGTGTTGATCGTGGCGGCGCCATAAGTGAACTCGACCGCCGCCGTCATCTCGAAGGTCGCGGCGATGTTCTCGGCGATGCCTTTGAGGCGCGAAAGCAAACGATCGCGCACAGCCGGTACGAACGTGCGGAAGGTGCCCTCGATGAAGACATTGGTCGGGATCTGGTTGGAGGCGAGGCCACCATGGACCTGGCCGATCGAGACGACAGCCGATTCCATCGGGTCGACATTGCGCGAGACGATCGTCTGCAGCGCGACGATGAGATGGCCCATCGCCACGATCGGGTCATGGGTCTGCTCCGGCAGCGCCGCATGCCCGGCCTTGCCGGTCAGCGTGATCTTGAAACGCCCGGGCTCGGACATCACCGGCCCGCGATGCACCGCGACGGTGCCAGCCTCCAGCCCCGGCCAGTTATGCAGCGCGAAGACGCGCTCCATGGGGAAGCGCTCCAGCACGCCGTCCTCGAGCATCGCGAGCGCGCCGCCCGTGCCCTCTTCCGCCGGCTGGAAGACGAACTGCACCGTGCCGCTCCAGCCGTCATCGGCCTTGAGCAGCGCGGCCGCGCCGAGCAGCGAGGTGGTGTGCCCGTCATGGCCGCAGGCATGCATCACGTTCGGCGTCTTGGACTTGTAGGGGAGATCGTTGACCTCCTGGATCGGCAGCGCATCCATATCGGCGCGCAAGCCCACTGTACGCTCGGACGAACCCTTCCTCAGCGTCGCCACCACGCCATAGCCGCCGACATTGGCGACGAAGGGCACGCCGAGCTCGGTCAGCTTCTCCTGCACGAAGGCGCTGGTCATCTTCTCGTGCCGTCCGAGCTCGGGATGGGCGTGGAGATGTCGTCGCCAGGCGGTCAGCTTGTCGAGCAGGTCGCGGTCCAAGGCGGGCATCCTTTCGAAGGCATAGTCGAACTGGAAAAAGGCGAGTGCAAACCTATACGCCCACAGGAAGCCGGCAAGGAGCTTTGCGCGAGGGCCGCACCCTCGTTTGCCGCATTTCAACCGCCTTCTCGCATTGACGGCGCCCTTCGCAATCTGCGAAAGCCCTTCTTCGCTCTTGCGATATCGCTGTCTCACTCAGGAGAGGACACCGCCCCTCATGCCCGCCTTCGACGCAGCCCTCGTTGACGCCGCCCAGCGTTCGGCCGCCTGGCCGTTCGAGGAGGCGCGCAAGCTCGTGGCCCGCATCGAGAAATCCGGCAAGAAATCGGTGATCTTCGAAACAGGCTACGGCCCCTCGGGCCTGCCGCATATCGGCACCTTCGGCGAGGTCGCGCGCACCTCGATGGTCCGCCATGCCTTCCAGGTGCTGACCGGCAACACGATCCCGACCCGGCTCGTCGCCTTCTCCGACGACATGGATGGCCTGCGCAAGGTGCCGGACAACGTGCCGAACAAGGAATTGCTCGCGGCCAATCTCGGCAAGCCCTTGACCGAGGTGCCGGATCCGTTCGGCACGCATGACTCGTTCGGCCGGCACAACAATGCGCGGCTCTGCGCCTTCCTCGACAGCTTCGGCTTCGACTACGAGTTCAAGTCCTCGACCGACTCGTACCGCGCCGGCGAGTTCGATGCGACGCTGCTCAAGATGCTCGCGCGCTACGACGCCATGATGAAGATCATGCTGCCGACTTTGCGCGAGGAGCGGGCCGCGACCTATTCGCCCTTCCTGCCGATCCACCCGCAGACGCGCATCGTCATGCAGGTGCCGATCGACGAGGTCGATGTCGAGGCCGGCACCATCGCCTGGACCGATCCGCAGACGAAGGAGCGCTTCGTCTCGCCCGTCACCGGCGGCCATGTGAAGCTACAATGGAAGCCGGATTGGGCGATGCGCTGGGTCGCGCTCGGCGTCGACTACGAGATGGCCGGGAAGGACCTCATCGACTCCGTTAAGGTCTCCTCGCAGATCGCCCGCGCGCTCGACGGCACGCCGCCGGAAGGCTTCAACTACGAGCTCTTCCTCGACGAGCAGGGCCAGAAGATCTCAAAGTCGAAGGGCAACGGCCTGACCATCGAGGACTGGCTGACCTATGGCCCGCCGGAAAGCCTGGCGCTCTACATGTTTCAGCGTCCGCGTGAGGCCAAGAAGCTCCATTTCGACGTGATCCCGCGCGCGGTCGACGAATACCTCCAGTTCCTCAATGGCTACGAGAAGCAGGACTGGAAGAACCGCCTCGGCAACCCGGTCTGGCACATCCATGCCGGCAATCCCCCCGCGCCGGAGGTCATCGCCTCCGGCGAAGGCGACAACGCGGTCAGGACTCAGGTCACCTTCGGCCTGCTGATGAACCTCGTCGCCGTCGCGAATTCCGAGGACAAGGCCGTGCTCTGGGGCTTCCTCCAGCGCTATGCGCCGGGCATGTCGGCGCAAACGCATCCGCGGCTCGATGCGCTGGTCGGCTACGCGATCGCCTATTTCCGCGATTTCGTAAAGCCGGCGAAAAGCTACCGCCCGGCCGACGAGGTCGAGCGCGACGCCTTCACCAAGCTCGACGCTGCGCTCGCCGCCCTGCCGGCCGACCCGACGCCCGAGATGGTGCAGGACACGGCGCTCGACGTCGCCCGCGCCATCCCGCGCTACCAGAACCTCACGGCCAAGAACGCGACGCCGGAACGCCCGGGCGTCTCCGGCGACTGGTGGAAGGCGATCTACCAGGTGATGTTCGGCGAGGATCAGGGCCCGCGCTTCGGCTCCTTCGCGGCGATCTACGGGCTGCCCAACACCCGCGCCCTGATCGCCAAGGCGCTGGCCGGCGATCTCGTCCGGGATCATGCGGCCTTCCTCGACGCACGCAAGGCAGGCTGACGAACGATGACCGGGCCCGAAGCCGTCGACCGCGCGATCCGCTCACGCCGCGCCGTTCGTGCCTTCCTGCCGGAGCCGGTCGCCCCCGAACTGGTGCGCCGCCTGATCGATCTGGCGGCGCAGGCCCCTTCCGGCACCAATATGCAGCCCTGGAAACTCAGGGTGATCGGCCCGCAGACGCGGGCGCGGCTCGAAACCGTGCTGCTCGCCGCCGTCGAATCCGGCGAGCGTCCCGGCGTCGAGGAGTACCGCTACTATCCCGCGCAGTTCCGCGAGCCCTATCTGGCGCGCCGCCGCAAGGTCGGCTGGGACCTCTACGGCCTGCTCGGCGTCACCAAGGGCGATACCGAGGGCATGAAGCGCCAGACCGCCGCGAACCTGCGCTTCTTCGATGCGCCGGTCGCGCTGATGCTGACCATCGACCGCGATCTGGAGATCGGCTCCTGGCTCGATCTCGGCATGTTCATCCAGACCCTGCTGATCGCGGCGCAGGGCCATGGCCTCGATTCCTGCCCGCAGGCGATCTTCGCGCAGTTCCACCCGATCGTCCGGCGCGAACTGGCGATACCCGAGGACGAGGTCGTGGTCTGCGGCATCGCCATCGGCAAGGCCGATCCCGACGCACCGGCCAACCGTCTCGTGCCGGAGCGCGAGCCGGTCGAGGGTTTCACGACCTGGCTGGAGTAAGCTGTCGTCATTCTCGGGCCGAGCAAAGCGCAGACCCGAGAATCTCTTGCAGAATGAGGCCCCGCCCCTTTCGGCATGAGATCCTCGGGTCGAGCCCGAGCATGACGAGCCTGCGGCTTCATCCCTTCAGACTGGCAAATCCCTTGCCCTCGGCCGCAAGCCGCCTGAGCAAAGGCGCCGGCTCCAGCGCCTTGTCGCCGGTCTCGGCGGCCAGCGCTTCCAGCCGCTTCACGATCACGTCGAGCCCGACGCTGTCGGCCCAGAACATCGGCCCGCCGCGCCAGGCCGGCCAGTTATAGCCGTTGATCCAGACGATATCGATGTCGCCCGGCCGGGCTGCGATGCCCGCTTCCAGGATGCGCGCGCCCTCGTTCACCATGGGATCGAGCAGCCGGGCCAGGATCTCCTCCTGCGTGAAGGAGCGCCGCGTCACGCCCTGCTCGGCCGAGATGCGGGTGATCAGCGCCTCGACCTCGGGGCAGCGCTGCCCGGCGCGGGCGCCTTGCGGATAGATGTAATAGCCGCGCCCAGTCTTCTGGCCGAACCAGCCGGCCTCGCAGATCGCATCCGCCACGGCGGCCTTCAGGCCCCGCGCCTTGCGGGAGCGCCAGCCGATGTCGTTACCGGCGAGATCGGCCATGGCGAAGGGCCCCATCTTGAAGCCGAAGCCGACCAGCGCCGCATCGACCTCATGCGGCAGGGCGCCCGCGACCAGCAGGCGCTCGGCAGCGCGGGTGCGCTGCTCCAGCATGCGGTTGCCGACGAAGCCGAAGCCGTTGCCGACCACCACCGGCACCTTGCCGAGCTTGCGCCCGAGCTCGACCGCGGTCGCGATCGCATCGTCGGCCGAGCCTGCCGGTCGGACGATCTCCAGCAGCTTCATGACATTGGCCGGGCTGAAGAAATGCATGCCGATCACGTCCTGCGGACGCTTCGTCGCCGCCGCGATCGTGGGCACGTCGAGATAGGAGGTGTTGCTGGCCAGGATCGCGCCGGGCTTCGCCACCTTGTCGAGCTCGCTGAAGATCTGCTGCTTGACGCCCATCTCCTCGAATGCGGCCTCGACCACGATATCGGCGCCGGCCGCAGCCGCGAGCCCGACCGCCGGCTTGATCAGCGCCATGCGCTTCGCCTTCGCCTCTGGCGTCAGCGATCCCCGCGACACCGAGATGTCGTAGATCGCACCGATGCGGTTGATGCCATTGTCGAGCGCAGCTTTCGCCGTCTCGATCAGCGTCACCGGGATGCCGGCATTGGCGAAGCACATGGCGATGCCGCCACCCATCGTGCCGGCGCCGATCACGGCGGCGCTGGCGATCTCGCGCGGCTTCACCTCCGGCCCGATGCCCGGTACCTTAGCGACCTCGCGCTCGGCGAAGAAGACATGGCGCAGCGCCTTCGAACGCTCGTCGACGAGCAGCGACAGGAAGAGCCTGCGCTCGACGGCCACGCCCTCGGCGAAAGGCAGCGTGAAGCTCGCGCGCACGGCCTCGACCAGCGCCGGCACGTTCGGCATGCCCTCGGCCTTCTTCAGGGCCTCCTTGGCCAGCGCCTCGAAGGCCTCGCGATCGGCATCGGTCAAGGCGCCGACGGCTTCACTGGTCAGCGGGCGGCGCCCTTCAGCCGCCAGCGCGCCGGCCAGCCGGATCGCCGCGGTGACGACATCGCTGGAGACGACCTCGTCGAGCAGGCCATAGTCGAGCGCGAGCCCCGCCAGGATCGGCTCGCCCGAGAGCATCATCGGGAAGGCCTTGGCGGCCCCGATCAGGCGCGGCAGGCGCTGCGTGCCGCCGGCGCCGGGGATCAGCCCGAGCTTGACCTCGGGCAGGCCGAGCTTGGCACCCGGCAGCGCCACTCTGGCATGACAGGCCAGCGCAACCTCGAGCCCGCCGCCAAGCGCGACGCCCTGGATCGCCGCGACGACCGGCTTGTTCGAGGCCTCGATCGCATCGAGCAGATCGGGCAGCAGCGGCGGGGCCGGCGGCTTGCCGAACTCGCTGATATCGGCCCCGGCGATGAAGGCCTTGCCGGCGGAAGCGATCACGATCGCGGCGACGGCGGCATCGGCATTGGCCTGCGCGATCGCCCTGGCCAGCCCCTCGCGCACGGCCGCGCTCAGAGCGTTGACCGGCGGATTGTCGATGGTGGCGATCGCGACCTTGCCGCGAACCTCAAGCTGAACCTTCGTCATCGACGTCTCCGCAATCCCTGTCTCGCGGCCGACTCGCAAACCAAGGCAGCGAAGGCGTCCGGTCGGGCAAGGGAGAATCCGAGCCGCGCGATGTCAAGCACCGGGCGGTGACGAAAGGCGCATCCGGCCTCGCTTGACCCCCGGCGAAGCTGCGTGCGATCCCGGCTGCACAATCAGGAGCGGACCGATGAGCGAAGTGCTGAGCGAAACCGTCGCGGCCGGCGTGGTGCAGATCACCATGAACCGGCCGGACCGCAAGAATGCGCTCGACCGGGCGAGCTATGCTGGGCTGATCGCCGCGATCGCCGCCGCGGAGGCCGATGCCTCGATCCGCGCTATCCTGCTGACCGGCGCCGGTGGCACCTTCACCAGCGGCAACGACATCAAGGACTTCGCCATGGCCGCGGCGGCCGGCGACGGCTCGCGCGTCGCCATCGATTTCCTGGAAGTGATCTCGACCGCGAAGAAGCCGATCGTCGCGGCAGTCGAGGGTTTCGCGGTCGGCATCGGTACGACGATGCTACTGCATTGTGATCTCGCCTTCGCCGCCCGCTCCGCCACCTTCCGCCTGCCCTTCGTCACGCTGGGCCTCTGCCCCGAGGGCGGATCGAGCTACCTGCTGCCGCTCGTCGCAGGCTCCAAGAAGGCGGCGGAGTTGCTGTTGCTGGGCGAGGCCTTCAACGCCGAGGCGGCGCAAGCGGCCGGCCTCGTCAACGCCGTCACCGAGGACGGCACGGCGCTGGAAATCGGTCTTGCCAAGGCCAAGGCACTGGCGGCGCTGCCGCCGGAATCGCTGGCCCTGACCAAGATGCTGCTGAAGCGCGGCTCGGCCGCCGCCGTGGCCGAGACCATCGCGACCGAGGCACGCCATTTCGGCGAGCGCCTGAAATCGCCGGAGGCGATGGCCGCCTTCATGGCATTCCTGAAAAAATGAACGCGATGCCCGTCGTGCCCGGGCTTGCCCAGGGCACGTCCTCTCGAGAGCAGCTCTCAGGCCGCTGAGGGCAAAGCTACAGCCCGCAGATGACAGGCTGGACTGCACCGGAGACCCGCTCGACCACCGCACCCGTGCTGAGTTCTGCCCCCGCAGCGGCGGCCGGCGGCAGCGTGATGCCCACCTTGCCGAGCATCGCCTGGATCGCCGCCCCATCGGCGAAGCCATAGCTGCGCTGCGGGGCGACGCCGGCGATCAGGATCTTGTCGGAGGGGTTGTCGGTGACGATCCCCACCAGCCGCCCCTGCCGGTCGAAGGCCGGCGCCCCCGCTTGCCCCGGCTGAAGCGGCGCCTTAAGGGCCGGCTTGCCGCCGGCCTGCGCATTCTGTCCGGGTAGCGCCACGGCGGCCCGCTTGCCGGCATCGTTGCCGAAGGCGACCAGCACCAGCGCCTCGGAAGCCCCCGCCGCCTCGCTGCGCAGGCCCGGCGGCTTCGCGGCCCCCGCGCCCTCCAGATCGAGCAGGGCAAGCCCGCTCGCATCGTCCTTCTGGCGCAGCTTGGCATTGCGATTGCCGACGCGCAGGCTTCGGCAATTGTCGATCGCGGACGCGGCGCTGAGCGCCACCCGCTCGTTGAGTATCAGCGCGACGCCATAGCGCTCGTTCGTGCGGGCGGCCGGCGCAAGCAGCGACGACAATCCGGAAGACGGACTTGGGGCGGTTCCGGCGACCGCCGAAGGCTGAGCCGGAGCCGCCCCGGTCGGGAAGGGCTCGAAGCTCGCCGCAATCGCGATGACCAGCTTGTCGACGGTTGGCGCCAGCGCCTTGTCATAGCCGATCGAGAAGCCGCGCAGGCCTTGCGGGCCGGCTGCGAGCCGGCGATAGAACCGCCCGGTCGGCGTCTCGCCGGTGACGACGAAGAAATCCGGCCGCAGCAGCTTGTAGGTGATCTTGCGCGGGCTGTTCGGGCTGACGGTGATCGCCTTCTCGTAGATCGCCGCCAGGTCCTCGCCGCCCGGCGGCGTGGTCGAGGTGTCGAGCGTCACCTTCTCGTCGGCGCTCTGCCAGCGGCTGCCGCCGGAGGGCGTCACGTCGCGCTTGGGCAGGAGCTTCTGGGGGATGCCGATCTGCACGCCGGTCTTGTCGTCGGCCAGCACCTTGAACCCGGCCGCATCGCGCGCAGCCTGCGCGGCCTTCGCAAGCGCCGCCCGCTCGACCGGCGGCAGCAGGCCGTCGGCCGGCCCCCGCGCGCCCTTGAAGGCATTGATCGCGCGGAAGGTCAGCGGGCCGTAGTAACCGGAAACCGCGCCGTTGAATTGCCCGGCCCAGATCAGGTCGTTCTGGATCGCCTTGCGCTCGGCCTCGGGCAAGGCCTCGAACCCGGCCTGCGCCGCCGCCATCTGCGGCGAAGGGCCGGCCGCCGGAGCAGGGGCCTGCGCGCCGGCAAGCGTCGGCACCAGCAAGGCGAACGCCAGGGCAGCGCGCCGGAGCAGTCTGTTTCGCAGGGGGTGGAGAAGGGCGCGCGGCATGGGTCTCGTCCTTGAGAGCGGGCGAAGCGGCTGCATTGAGCGTCAGAACGCGCCGCGCCGCAACCATGGCGAAGAGCGTTCCGGATTCGCACGGAACAACGCCGTCATTCCGGGGCAGGCCGCAGGCCTGAGCCCGGAACCCAGAACCGATGCCCTCGCGAAGAAGCGCACACTCGGCGCGCAGCCAACAAAGATCCGCATCGGTTCTGGGTTCCAGGCTCTTCGCTGCGCGAAGCCCCGGAATGACAACGTGGTTCGATCGCGATACTACGGGCCGATATCGCCCCCCGCACGCCCTGCATTCGCATGACTTGAACGCGCGCGGCACGGTGATAGCCTGCCGGCCCCGTCTCACGCCGTCATCGGCCTGAAGCCATGTCCGCCGATCCTGGCCGGGCCGATCGACGAAGAGGACCGACGATGACCCTGCTTTCCCGTCTCGCGCTCGCCCTCTCGCTCACGCTGGCGGCAGCCCCCGCCTTCGCCCAGAAGGCCTATGTTCGCAACGACCTGCAGGCCGACGGGCAGCGCCTTGAGGAGCGTCTGAAGCGCGAGGTCGCGACCGGGAATCGCTCGGCAGCGGACGCCATCCGTGCCGGCGAGATCGCGCTGGGCCGCGGCGACGCACGCTCCGCCCTGCCCCAGGCCAATGCCGCGATCGTCGCCGATTCCGCCAATGCCGCCGGCTGGCGCCTGATGGCGCGCGCCGCCAATGCGATCGAGCCGCGCGATTATCGCGAGCGCTGGGAATTGCGCGAGCGCGCGGTCGCCGCCGCCTATCTCGCCTATCAGCGCTCGACCAACCGCAATGATGAGGCCGCTTCGCTCGGCGTGCTCGCCCGCACCTTCGAGAAGAACGAGTTGTGGCGCCCGGCGCTGACCACTTACCGGCTCAGTCTCGACCTCGCCGCCAACCCCGCCTTGCAAAGCTCCTATGAGAGCCTGCGCGAGAAGCGCGGCTTCCGGTTGACCTCCAACAAGACCGATTCCGACGCCGCCTCGCCCCGTGCCTGCTTCGAGTTCTCGGAAGCCTTGGCGCGCGGCCGCGTCGATTTCGCGCCTTATGTGGCGATCTCCGGCGGCAAGGGCGATTTCGCCGTCAGCGCCGAGGATCGCCAGATCTGCGTCGATGGCCTCAAGCATGGCGAGCGCTACGCCATCGTCATCCGCCAGGGCGTGCCCTCCGCCATCCCCGACGAAACCCTGCTGAAATCGGCCGACTATGAGATCTATGTCCGCGACCGCACGCCCTCCGTGCGCTTCACCGGCAAGAACTATGTGCTGCCCCGCACCGGCCAGCAGGGCATCCCGGTCATCTCGGTCAATTCCGGCAAGCTTGACCTCGAGGTGATGCGGATCGGCGACCGCAACCTGATCAACTCGGTTCATTCCGAAGATTTCCTCAGCCAGATCGGCTCCTATTCCGCCCGGCAGATCTCCAGCGACAAGGGCCAGACCGTCTGGACCGGCACGATGGACGTGAAGTCCGAGCTGAACCAGGACGTGATCACGGCCTTCCCGGTGACCGAAGCGGTCGGCAGCCTGAAGCCCGGCGTCTACGTGATGTTCGCCAAGCCTTCGGGCGGTCCGGCCGCCGCGCCCGCGAGCGACGATGGCGATTCGTATGATGACGGCTCGACGCGGGCAACGCAGTGGTTCGTCGTCTCCGATCTCGGGTTGACCTCCTTCACTGGCCCGGACGGCGTGCATGTGCTCGCCCGCTCGCTGGCCGACGCCAAGCCGATCGCCAATGCGGAACTCAGGCTGATCGCCCGCAACAACGAGGTGCTCGGCACCGCGAAGACCGATGGCAACGGTTATGCCCGCTTCGATGCCGGACTGGGCAAGGGCCAGGGTGGCAATGCGCCCGGCCTCGTCACCGCCTCGCTCGCCGAGGATTACGGCTTCCTCGATCTCAAGCAGACCGCCTTCGATCTGTCCGATCGCGGCGTGAAAGGCCGTGTCGCCCCGGCCGGTCTCGACGCCTATCTCTACACCGAGCGCGGCGTGTATCGCTCCGGCGAGACGGTCTATCTGACGTCGCTGCTGCGCGACGCCAAGGGCGCCGCCGTCACCGGCCTTCCGCTGACCATCGTCGTCAAGCGCCCGGATGGTGTCGAATACCGCCGCCGGCAGGTCGAGGATCAGGGCGCGGGCGGCCGCGCCCATTCGATCCAGCTCGTCTCCGGCTCCGCGACCGGCACCTGGCGCGTCCTCGCCTATTCGGACCCGAAGGGCCAGGCGATCGGCGAGACCTCCTTCCTCGTCGAGGATTACGTGCCAGAGCGGCTTGAGCTGACACTGACGCCGAAGGCGCCGCTGCTTCAGGCAGGCCAGCCGGCCGAACTCGACGTCAACGCCCGCTATCTCTACGGCGCGCCGGGCTCCGAGCTCGACGTCACCGGCTCGATGACGATCCGCGCCGCCGATGCCAGCCCCATCCCCGGCTTCAAGGACTATCAGGTCGGCCTCACCGACGAGGCTTTCGAGCCGGTCCAGAGCGAGTTCGAGGAAAGCACCACGACCGACGCCGCCGGCAAGGCGACGATCTCGAACCCCGTCCAGCAGGCCGATACCAACCGCCCGCTCGAGGTGGAGATGACCGTGCGCGTCGGCGAGCCCGGCGGGCGCGCCATCGCCCGCTCCGTCACCTTGCCGATCGTGCCCAAGGGCGCCGCGATCGGCGTGAAGAAGCTGTTCCGCGATGGCGATCTCGGCAACGGCCAGACCGCCAATTTCGAAGTGATCATGGCGACCGGCGACGGCAAGCGCCTCGCCCGGCCCGGCGTCAAATGGGTGCTGTCCAAGGTGCGCCGCAACTACCAGTGGTTCTTCCAGGACGGCCGCTGGAACTATGAAGGCGTCAAGACCACCCGCCGCGTCGCCGATGGCGAGATCGCTGTGGCGGAAGCCACTGGGGCCAAGATCGCCGCGCCCGTCGAATGGGGCAATTACCGGCTCGACGTGACCTCGGACGGCAACGAGGCGGCCGAGACCTCGGTCTCCTTCAGCGTCGGCTATGAGAGCGACAAGACCGCCGATACGCCGGATGTGCTCGATGTCGCGCTCGACAAGGCGGCCTATGCCGATGGCGAGAGCCTGCAGGTCCGCCTGTCCCCGCGCTTCGCCGGCAAGGCGACGCTCGCCGTCATCACCGACAAGGTCGCGGATATCCGCACCATCGACATCACGGAGGGCGGCACCTCCGCCTCGATCCCGGTGAAGGCCGAATGGGGCGCCAGCGCCTATCTCGTCGTGCTCGCCCATCGCCCGATGGACGCCGCTGCCAAGCGCCTGCCCGGCCGGGCCATCGGCCTCTCCTGGTTCCAGATCGGCAAGGAGACGCGCACGCTGGCGCTCGATCTCGGTGCGCCCAAACTGGTGCGCCCGCTGACGACGCTGTCGCTGCCGGTCAAGGTCACCGGCATGAAGGCCGGCGAAGAGGCTTATGTCACGCTGGCCGCCGTCGATATCGGCATCCTCAACCTCACCCGCTACGAGAGCCCGGACCCGAGCAAGTTCTTCTTCGGCCAGCGCCAGCTCGGCCATGACCTGCGCGATCTCTACGGCTACCTGATCGACGGCATGCAGGGCACGCGCGGCGCGATCCGCACCGGCGGCGACGCCGCGCCCAAGATGGACGGCGAGAAGCCGACGCAGGAGCCGCTCGCCCGTTATTCCGGCGTGGTCAAGGTCGGGGCCGATGGCACGGCCAAGGTCGATTTCGACCTGCCGGCCTTCAACGGCTCGGTCCGCGTCATGGGCGTCGCCTGGTCGGCCGGCCGCACCGGCCAGGCCAGCGCCGACGTGATCGTGCGCGACCAGATCGTCGCGCAGGCGACGCTGCCGCGCTTCCTCGCCATCGGCGACCAATCGCGCTTCCATCTCCAGGTCGACAATGTCGAGGGGCCGGCTGGCGCCTATACCGTCGATCTGGACGTGAAGGGCCCTGTTCTGGTCGCGGCCGACGCCACGCGCCGCACGATGCAGCTCGGCGCCGGCGCCAAGACGCAGATGACGATCCCCGTCACCGCCGCCGGCCTCGGCCGCGCCGAGTTCGACGTCCGCATTTCCGGGCCGAACGGCATCGGCACGGTGCAGAACCTCGCCGTGCGCGTGCAGCCCTCGGCCGCGACGATCGCGCGCCGCATCGTGCGCGCCATCCCCGGCAATGGCGGGGCGATCACCGTCTCCTCGGACCTGCTGGCCGATCTCGTGCCGAATTCCGGCCAGGTCTCAGTGACGGTCTCGCCCTTCGGCTCGCTCGACGTGCCGGCGCTGCTGAAAGCGCTCGACCGCTACCCCTATGGCTGCACCGAGCAGACCGTCTCCCGCGCCCTGCCGCTGCTCGCAGTCAACCAGCTTGCCTCGCTGGAACAGCTCGCGCTCGACGACAAGGCCGATGAGCGTGTCGTCAACGCGATCGAGCGCGTGCTCGCCCGCCAGGGCGGCAACGGCTCCTTCGGTCTCTGGGGTGTCGGCGGCGACGATCTCTGGCTCGACGCCTTCGTCACCGATTTCCTGACGCGGGCTCGCGAGAAGCAGTTCGCCGTGCCGCAGATCGCCTTCAACCTCGCGCTCGACCGCCTGCGCAACCAGGTCGTCAATACCAGCGACATCAACAAGGAAGAGGCGGCCGGCATCGCCTATGCGCTCTATGTGCTCGCCCGCAACGGCCGGCCGGTGATGGGCGATTTGCGCTATCTCGCCGACAACAAGCTCGGCGATTTTGCGACGCCGCTTGCCCGCGCCCAGATCGGCGCCGCGCTCTCGGCACTGGGCGATCGTGGCCGTGGCCGCGCCGCCTTCGGCAGCGCGCTCGGCCTGCTCCAGCAGGCGAGCGACGATGGCCTGTCGCGTCCCGATTACGGCTCCCGCCTGCGCGACGGCGCCGGCGTGCTCGCGCTGATCGCCGAAGCCAATGGCGAGCGCGCCGATATCAGCCGCGCCGTCTCGATCCTCGACGCCACCCGCAACAGCGCCCGCTACAGCTACACCTCGACGCAGGAGCAGATGTGGATGGTGCTGGCGGCACAGGCGATGGCCAAGGATGCCGAGGGCATGACGCTGACGGTCGATGGCGCCGCCCGCAAGGGTGCGCTCTATCGCACGCTCTCGGCCGAGGCGCTGGAGGCGAAGTCCTTGACCATCGCCAATCCCGGCGCCGGCAATGCCCAGGCGGTCATCACCGTCGCCGGCATCCCGACCGCGCCGGAGCCGGCCCTGAACCAGGGCTTCGGCCTGGAGCGCGTCATCTACACGATGAAGGGCGAGAAGGCCGATCCCGCGCGCCTGCGCCAGAACGAGCGCTATGTCGTGGCGTTGACGGTGACCGAGGCCACGCCGCGTTATGGCCGCCTGCTGCTCGTCGATCCCGTCCCGGCCGGTCTCGAGATCGAGAACGCCAATCTGACGGAAGGCGCCTCGGTCGCAGGTCTCGACTGGCTGAAACAGGAGGTCTCGCCTGTACATACCGAGTCGCGCGACGACCGCTTCGTCGCCGCCTTCGAGCGCTCGGGCGCGAAGAACGACAAGCCCGCCTACACCGTCGCCTATATCGCGCGAGCCGTCTCGCCCGGCCGCTACGTCTCGCCGGCCGCCGTGATCGAGGACATGTACCGGCCGGACCGCTTCGGCCGTACCGGCTTCGGCGCGGTGGAGATAACCTCGGCGCGGTAATGAGCGAAAGCGGGCAAAAACGGCCGTCATTCTCGGGCGAAGCGCAGCGCAAACCCGAGAATCTCGATCAGGATGAGGCTCCAACACCCCTCCTGCACAAGATGCTCGGGTCAAGCCCGAGCATGACGGCGTGCCCTGGCCGTTTCCGCAAACTGAAGATCGCCGCTGGCGTTCTGACCGTTTCGGCAATCGCGGCAACGACCGCCCTCGTCCTCTACGCCCGCTCCCTCCCTCCGCTCGACCTCGCGGCCGCGGCCGATCGCTCGACCGTGGTGCTCGACCGCGAAGGCAAGCTGCTGCGCCCCTTCCTGACCAATGATGGGCGCTGGAAGCTCCCCGTCACCAGCGAGGACGTCGACCCGCGCTATCTCGCCATGCTCAAGGCTTTCGAGGACAAGCGCTTCGACCAACACCACGGCATCGACCCCTTGGGCATGCTGCGCGCCGCCGGCCAGATGCTGATCAATGGCCGCGTCGTCTCCGGCGGCTCGACCTTGACCATGCAGGTCGCGCGCCTGCTCGAACCGCGCGAGGAGCGCACGCTCTCGGCCAAGCTCCGGCAGGCCGTGCGCGCCGTCGAGCTGGAACGGCGCTTCGACAAGGCGGGCATTCTCGACCTCTACCTCACGCTCGCGCCGTTCGGCGGCAATCTCGAAGGCGTGCGCGCCGCGACATTCGCCTATTTCGGCAAGGAGCCGAAGCGGCTCTCGACAGCCGAGGCCGCCCTCCTCGTCGCTCTCCCGCAATCGCCCGAGACGCGCCGGCCGGACCGCTTCGTCGAAGCTGCCCGCAAGGCGCGCGAGCGCGTGCTGGAGCGGGTCGAGCAGGCGGGCCTCGCCACCCGTGACGAGGTCGCCGCCGCCCGCAACGAGCCGATCCCGACCGCGCGCCGCCCCTTCCCCAATCTCAGCCCACATATCGCCGAGCAGGCGGTGGCGGAGGCGCCAGCCGAGCGCGTCCAGAAACTCTCGCTCGACGCGCGCCTGCAAGCCGCGCTCGAAGGGCTCGCCCGCGAGCGCAGCCTCGGGCTCGCACCCCAGGTCTCGATCGCGATCCTTGCTGTCGATAACGAGACCGGCGAGATTCGCGCCTCGGTCGGCGGCGTCGATTATTTCGCGGCGGAACGGGCGGGTGCGCTCGATCTGACACGGGCGCTGCGCTCGCCGGGCTCGGCGCTGAAGCCCTTCATCTACGCCCTCGCCTTCGACAACGGCATCGCCCATCCCGAGACGATGCTGGAGGACCGGCCGGCGCGCTACGGCATCTATATCCCCGAGAATTTCGACATGACCTTCCAGGGCATGGTCAGCGCGCGCAAGGCGCTCCAGCTCTCGCTCAACGTGCCTGCGGTCGAACTGCTCTCGGCGCTCGGCCCGCAGCGCTTCCTGTCGCGGCTGCGCGATGCCGGCGTCGCCATCGCCATGCCCCGGGACAGTGGCGCGCCCGGCCTTGCGGTCGGCCTCGGCGGACTCGGCATCACCTTGCAGGACCTGACCCGCGCCTATGTCGGCCTGGCGCGTGGCGGCGAGATGCTGCCGCTGCGCTTCCGCCCCCAGACGGCGCAGAGTGGTCCGGCGGCGCGCCTCGTCGATCCCGTCGCCGCCTGGTATGTCGCCGATACCCTGCTCGGCGCGCCGCCGCCGCTCAATGCCGTGCCCGGCCGCATCGCCTACAAGACCGGCACCTCCTACGGCTATCGCGATGCCTGGGCCGTCGGCTTCGACCGCAAGCACACGATCGGCGTCTGGGTCGGCCGTGCCGATAACGGGGCCGTGCCCGGATTGGTCGGGCGCACGGTCGCGGCCCCGATCCTGTTCGACGCCTTCGCCCGGCTCGGCATCGATCCGCGGCCCTTCCCGCAGCCGGCCGACGCGATCGTCGCCAGCACCGGCCATCTGCCGCCACCACTCAGGCATCTCCGGCAGGATGTGCCCAAGACCGTGACGGCGATGACGACGCCGACGTTGAAGCTCGCCTTCCCGCCGGACGGCGCCCGCATCGACCTCTCGGCCGCCGCGCTCGACGGCAATGCCCGGCTCAATCTCAAGGTGGCCGGCGGCTCCCCGCCCTATACCTGGCTGGTCGACGGCACGCCGGTGACCGAGCCACAGCGCCGCCGCGAGACACAATGGCAGCCGCCCGGCAAGGGCTTCATGCGGATTTCGGTGATCGACGGCACGGGTGCAAGCGAGAGCGTGTCGGTGAGATTGCAGTAAGGCGCGCTACCGCGGCGTCATCCCGCACGCGCCGCGGCACGAAGTGCTGCGGCGCAGATGCGGGACCGTTCTCAGGTAGGGCGCCCACTCGTCACGCGGTCCCGTGTCTGCGCAGCAGCGTTGCACGCTGCGGCGCGCACGGGATGACAGCGGATGTCGTTCACTCGGCCGGCGCCGGATGCGCCCCGTGAGCGCCATGCGCCTCGTCATGCGCACCATGGCGCGAGCCATGGACCTTGCGGGCGAGATAGCTATAGGCGACCGGCACCACGTAGAGCGTCAGCAGCGTGCCGAAGGTCATGCCGCCGACGATGACCCAGCCGATCTGCGAGCGGCTTTCCGCGCCGGCGCCATGGGCGATGGCGAGCGGCACGGCGCCGAGCACCATGGCGCCCGTCGTCATCAGGATCGGCCGCAGCCGCAATTCGGCGGCTTCGACGAGGGCGTCGATCATCTCCCGGCCCTCCTCGCGCAGTTGGTTGGTGAACTCCAGGATCAGGATGCCGTGCTTGGTGATGAGGCCGACCAGCGTGATCAGGCCGATCTGGCTGTACACGTTCATCGTCCCGCCCGTGAAGTAGAGAGCCGCCAGCGCGCCGGTCAGCGAAAGCGGCACCGAGACCATGATCACGACGGGATCGACGAAGCTCTCGAACTGCGCCGCCAGCACCAGATAGATGAAGCCGAGCGCCAGCAGGAAGACGACGAAGATGCTCGCGCCCGACTGCTTGAACTCGCGGCTCTGGCCGGAATAGTCGATCTGCACGCTGTTGGGCAGCACGCGCGCCGCGCCCTCCTCCAGTACCTTGAGGGCGTCGCCCAGCGAATAGCCCGGCGCCGGAATCGCAGTGATCGTCGCCGAGCGGAGCTGGTTGAAGCGGACGAGTTCCTTCGGCGCCACCGTCTCCTCGACCTGGACTAGGCTGGAGAGCTGGACCACCGCCCCGCCACGGCCCATCAGGTAGATCGATTGCAGCGCCTGCGGGGTGTTGCGCTCGGCGCCCTCGACCTGCAGCACGACGTCGTACTGCTTGCTGTTCATGTTGAAGCGGGTGACCTGCCGGCCGCCGAGCAGCGTCTCCATGGTGCGGCCGATGATGTCGACATTGACGCCGAGATCGGCGGCGCGCTGCCGGTCGATCGAGACCTTGATCTGCGGCTTGTCGAGGATGAGGTTGCTCTCGACATTGGTCAGGACCGGCGAGTTCGCGACCTCTGCCATCAGTTGATCGACATAGGACTTGATCTGGTCATAGGGCTCCGACGAGCGCAGCACGAACTCGACGGGCTTGCTGGTCGCCTGGCCCTGGCCGAGCGAGGCCGGATTGGTGGCGAACAGGCGGATGCCCGGGATCTGCGACAGCCCCCGGTTGATCTCGGCGACGAGGTCCTGCTGCTTGCGGTGCCGCTCTTCCCACGGCTTCAGGCGGGCCATGGCGATGGCGCGCGTCACGTCGGGGAAGCCGGTGATGACGAGATAGGTCTCGACCTCCGGAATCTTCCGGAAATACTCCTCGACCTGGCGCGCGTAATCGGCCGTGAAGGTGATCGTGGCGCCTTCGGGGGCGACGCCGATCACATTGATCGTGCCGCGATCCTCGACGGGCGACAGTTCCGCGCGCAGGTTCGTGAAGAAGAAATACCCCCCGCCCGCGACGCCGAGCGCCAGCAGGACGACGAGCGGGCGCACCGACAGGGCCCCGCGCAGCGAGGCCTTGTAGCCGCGCGACAACGCGTTGAATCCGCCCTCCAGCACATTGTAGAGCCAGTTATGCTTCTCGTGATGGCGCAAAAGCTTGGCGCACATCATCGGCGTCAGCGTCAGCGCGACGAAGCCGGAGACCAGCACCGCGCCCGCCAGCGTCAGCGCGAACTCGATGAAGAGCTTGCCGGTGCGCCCCGTCGAGAACGCCATCGGCGCATAGACCGCGACCAGCGTCAGCGTCATCGCGACGACCGCGAAGGCGATCTCGTTGATGCCGCGGATCGCCGCCGGAGTCGGCTTCATGCCGTCCTCGATATGGCGGTGCACGTTCTCCAGCACCACGATCGCGTCGTCGACGACGAGGCCGATGGCGAGCACCATCGACAGCAGCGTCAGCGTGTTCACGGTGAAGCCGAACGCATACATTAGCGCAAACGAACCGATCAGCGAGACCGGGATCGTCACCAGCGGGATCAGGGTCGCGCGGGCCGAGCGCAGGAAGATGAAGATGATCAGCACGACCAGCACGATCGCTTCGAGGATCGTCTGGAAGACCGCCTTGATCGAACGGTCGATGAAGACCGAGCTGTCATAGGACTTGGCGATCGACATGCCCTGCGGCAGGTCCTCGATGATGCCGGGCAAAGCTTCCTCGATGCCGGCCGAGACGTCGAGCGGGTTGGCTGTCGCCTGCTTGACGATGCCGATCGTGACCGAGGGCGTGCCCCGGAACCAGGCGGCATTGCGCTCCTCGCGCGCGCCGAGTTCGACCTTGGCGATGTCCTTGACCTTGACCGAGAAGCCGTTGGCGTCCTTGACGACGATCTCGCGGAACTCCGCCGGCGTCGTCATGCTGGTCTGCGAGAGCACCGTGAATTCGCGGTCGTTGCTCTCGATGCGGCCCGAGGGAATCTCGATGTTCTGCGCGCGGACCGCGGCCTCGACCTCCTGGACGCTGACGCCATAGGCCGACATGCGGGCGCGATCGAGCCAGAGGCGCATCGCATATTGGCGCTGGCCGAGGATGCGGACCTCCGCCACGCCGGTGACGTTCTGGACGCGGTCGGAGATGAAGCGGTCGGCGAAATCGGTCAGCTCCAGCGGGCCGTGCCGCGAGCTGGTCAGCGAGAGATAGAGGATCGGCTGCGAATCCGCCTCGACCTTGGCGATGACCGGCTCGTCGATCTCGTCCGGCATGCGGCTGCGCACGCGGCTGACGCGGTCGCGCACGTCGGAGGCCGCGACGTCGGGGTCGACATCCGGGCGGAAGCGCACCTGGATGAAGCTGCGCTCCTGGCGGCTGGTCGAGGACAGGATCTCGATGCCTTCGATGCCGGCGATCGAGTTCTCGAGGATCTGCGTGACCTGCGTCTCGATGATCTCGGCGGAGGCGCCGCGGTAGTCGGTGCGGACCGAGACGATCGGCTCGTCGATATTCGGGTATTCGCGGACGGTCAGGCGGCCATAGGAGACGATGCCGATCAGCATCACCAGAAGGCTCAGCACCGTCGAGAGAACGGGCCGGCGGACGAAGAGTTCGAAGAGGCTCATGCGTCGGTCCTAGAGCATTTTCGGAGAGAGCGGAGGCCGGCTTGCGTGAAGAACCGAAGGTCCGCGTCAGCGAATATGCGACAAAACAAAGAGATGGAGCATGTCGCGGGAAGCGCGGAATGCCCTAGAGTTGGCTCGTCTGGACGACCTTGTCCTTGATCGCGATGATCGCACCGTCGCGCAATCGCATCTGGCCGGCGGTGATCACCTGCATGTCGGGCTTCAGCCCGCTGACGATCTCGACCTTGCCCGGCAGCCGCTTGCCAAGTTCGACGGTCACGCGCTTCGCCTTACCCTTGTCGACGACATAGACCATCTTGCCGACGGCATCCGGCACGACGGCCATTTCCGGCACCAGGATCGCGTTCTCGCGCTGGTCGACGGTGATGGCGAGGCGGGCGAAGAGGCCGGGCTTCAGCGCGAGATCGGCATTCGGGATGTTGGCGCGCAGGCGGATCGCCCGGCCGTTGACATCGACCACCGGGTCGATCGCGTAGATCTGGCCCTGGAACTTGCGGTCCGGCACCGCATCGACGCGCATCTGCACGGGCTGGCCGACCTTCAGGCGGCTAAGATAGATCTCAGGCACGCGGAAATCGATCTTGATCGGATCGATGCTGGTCAGCGTGATCAATTGCTTGCCGACCGAGACATAGTCGCCGACGCCGACCGAGCGCAGGCCGACGACGCCGGTGAACGGCGCCACGATGGTCGACTGCGCTAGCTTGGCCTTGGCGAGCTGGACGCGGGCCTCGGTGGAAGCGAGCTTCGCCGCGGATTCGTCGAGCGCGACCTGCGTTCCCGAGCCGCGCGAGACCAGCCCCCTGAGCCGGTCGTTGGTGTCGCGGGCGAGACCGAGATCCGCCATCGCCTGCTTGAGCTCGGCATCCAGGATCGCGGTATCGAGCTTGACCAGCTCCTGGCCGGCCTTGACGGGCTCGCCCTCCTTGAAACCGAGGAAGACGACGCGGCCGGCGATCTCGGGCGCGATCACCACGGATTCATCGGCAGCCAGCGTGCCGAGTGCCTCGACCTCCTCGCTGACGGTCGCCAGCTCGATCGACGCGACCTCGACCGGCACGGCGCGCGGACCCGAGACCGCGCTGGCCTGTGCCTGCTGCGTGCCGGCGCGCTGGTTGCGGTAGGCATAATAGCCGCCGCCCGCGACCGCGGCGACGAGAACAAGAAGGACGAACCGCTTCATCAGGCTGGAGGCTCCGTTGCCGCCCATTAGTCTTAAATGGAACGAAAGTCGTTGCTAAGATGCCGGCGTGCCACAGCGGCACAAAAACAGCAGTTTCTGCGCCGATGCCGCATCGACCCGGCCTCCCAGCCATCGATGCAAGATGCTTGCCGATGAGAGGCCCACGATCGCAGGCATCTCCGCCGCACACAAACATCCAGCTTCATCCTGCCGGTAAGCTGCGGATCGTCCAAGCGCATTCTGGATATCTCACGAAACGTTGACCGGCTCGCGAAGGCGCAATCGCTGCTTTCGAGGCTTTCCGCCTGCTGTCACGCCGCTGTCATCCGTGGCCGTTAGGGCTCGCGGCGATCGAGACGCCTGACCCTCTGGCTTTGGCCGGGCGGGGACGCGCTCATGCCCGTATCGTGCCCGAGAACCATTCATGCTCCGCATCGAAGGCCTGACCAAGCGCTTTGGCGACAGGAACGCGGTCGATGCCGTGACCCTGACCGTGCCGAAGGGAGAGATGGTCGGCGTCATCGGCCCCTCCGGCGCCGGCAAGTCGACGCTGCTGCGCATGCTGAACCGCCTGACCGAGCCGACCTCCGGCCGGATCGTCTGCGAAGAGCAGGACGTCACCGGCCTGAAGGGCGCTGCCCTGCGCCGTTGGCGCCGCGACACGGCGATGATCTTCCAGCAGTTCAACCTCGTCGGCCGCCTGGACGTGCTGACCAATGTCCTGCTCGGCCGGCTGAACCACCGCTCGGCGGCGCTGACCCTGGTCAAGAGCTTCTCCGAGGACGACAAGATCCGCGCGATCGCGGCGCTGGAGCGTCTCGATATGGGCCATCTCCTGGCCCAGCGCGCCGAGACCCTCTCCGGCGGCCAGCAGCAGCGCGTCGCCATCGCCCGGGCCCTCGTCCAGGAGCCGCGCATCATCCTCGCCGACGAGCCGATCGCCTCGCTCGACCCGCGCAATACCCAGGTCGTCATGGACGCGCTGTTCCGCATCAATCGCGAGGACGGCATCACCGTGATGTGCAACCTGCACGATCTCGACATCGCCGCGAAATACTGTGACCGGCTGATCGGCATGTCCGCCGGCAAGGTCGTGTTCGACGACGTGCCGCAGGCGCTGACGCGCGAGATCGCGGCCGAGCTCTACGGCATCGAGGCCAAGGATGCCGGCGCCGAGGCGCTGGATGCGCTCGACGCCATTGCCGCTTCCGAGGCGAAGCGCGCCCGCCAGAAGACCGCCTGACTTTCGAGAGATCGCCGGACCGGCCCGAAGGCCGTCGCCGCGAGAAGACCATCCCGCCTAAGACTACAACCAGGAGCATATCGATGCTGACCCGTCGTCATACCCTCAAGCTCGCCGCCGCCGGCCTGGCGCTCGCCGCCGCGGCTCCGGCCTTCGCCCAGGACTGGAAGGCCAAGTATCCCGAGCTCGTCTTCGCGATCATCCCCTCCGAGAACGCCTCCGGCGTCGTCGAGCGCTACACCCCCTTCGTGAACTATCTCGCGAAGGAGCTCGGCACCAAGGTGACCCTGCGCATCGCCAACGACTATGCCGCGATCATCGAGGGCCAGCGCGCCGGCAACATCCATATCGGCATGTACGGCCCGGCTTCCTTCGCCCGCGCCCGCATGACCGGCGCCAAGGTCGATGCCTTCGCCATCGAGACCAATCTCGACGGCACCAAGGGCTATCACTCGGTCTTCTACGTGAAGAAGGACTCGCCCTATCAGAAGGTCGAGGATCTCAAGGGCAAGAATCTCGGCCTCGTCGACCCGAACTCGACCTCGGGCAACAACGTTCCGCGTTTCGTGCTGAACCAGATGAAGATCGAGCCGGAAACCTTCTTCTCGAAGGTGGTCTATACCGGCAGCCACGAGAACGCGATTATCGCGCTCCAGCAGGGCACGGTCGACATCGCCGCCAACTGGTGGAACGACGAGCAGGAATCGAACCTGCAGCGCATGGCCCGCAAGAACATGGCCAAGGCCGAGGATTTCCGGATCATCTACAAGTCCGAGCAGATCGTGAACTCGCCGATGGCCTATCTCACCGACCTGCCGGAAGAGCTGAAGGCCAAGATCCGCGACGCCGTCCTGAACCTCGCCACCAAGGACAAGGTCGCCTTCGACAAGATCTATGAAGGCAAGCAGGGCCCGCTCGTCGCCGTCGACAACAAGGCCTACGACCCGATCATCGAGCTCAACAAGTTCGTCGACGAGCTCCGCAAGAAGAAGTCGTCGTAAGCAGCACGCCTGCTCTCGCCGTCATGGTCGGGCTTGTCTCGACCATCCACGCCTTCGCTTCGTTGATCGAATGCGGTGTTCGAGACGTGGATGCCCGCCACAAGGGCGGGCATGACGGCTGCGGCGCTGGCTAGCGCCCTCTCCGGCAACGGACACAGAATTCCATGACCCTCGCGATCGACCGCAACGACCCGGCTATCCGGGCCCATGCCGAGACCTATCGGCAGGCTGCCTCGGCCAAGCGCCGGCAGGCCCTGATCGGCATCGTCGTCTTCATCGCCTGCGTGCTGCTGTCGGCGCGCGGCGCCGAGGTCGATCTCGCCAAGTTCTTCGAGAACATCCACCGCTTCCCGAAATACATCTACGAGACGCTGCCGACGCTCCGGCTCGGCAGCCTCGGCGCCGATCTCGCCGAATGGTACTGGGGCCTGAAGGGCTGGCTGAAGCTGCTCTGGCAGACCGTGCTGATCGCCTATGTCGGGACGATCCTCGGCGTCGCCGGCGCCTTTCTGTTCTGCTTCGCCGCCGCCGCCAATCTCGGCCGCGGCACCTGGCTGCGCTTCGCCGTGCGCCGCTATCTCGAATTCTGCCGCACCGTCCCCGAGATCGTCTTCGCGCTGATCTTCGTCATCGCCTTTGGGCTCGGCCCCCTCCCCGGCGTACTCGCCATCGCGATCCACACCATGGGCGCGCTCGGCAAGCTCTTCTCTGAAGTCGTCGAGAATATCGACCTGAAACCGGTCGACGGCGTCACCGCCGCCGGCGGTAGCTGGTGGCAGATCGTGCGCTTCGCCGTGGTGCCGCAGGTGCTCTCCAATTTCGCGAGCTACGCGCTGCTGCGCTTCGAGATCAATGTCCGTGGCGCCTCGATCATGGGCTTCGTCGGCGCCGGCGGCATCGGGCAGGACCTGATCGAGGCCATCCGCAAGTTCTACTTCACCGATGTCAGCGCCATCCTGCTGCTGATCATCATCGCCGTGATGCTGATCGACTACGGCACCGAGCGGCTGCGCCACGCCCTCCTCAGCCTGGAGCATGGCCGATGAGCCTCGCCCTCTCGACAGCCGAGCGCGCCGACATTCTCAACCGCCACGAGGCCGCGATCCGCGGCTCGCTCAAGACGAAGCTCGCGACGATCGGTACCATCGCCGCCCTCGCCGGCCTCTTCCTCTACGGGCTGACGACGCTCGAGACCTCGCTCTGGAAGCTCATTTCCGGCCTGGGCAATCTCGGCACCTTCGTCGTGCTGATGCTGCCGCCCGATCCCGGCTCCTTCGCCCGCGCGATCATCTTCGTGAAGGCGTTGTTCGAGACGATCGCGATCGCCTTCCTCGGCACAGTGCTCGCCGCCATCCTCGCCTTGCCGCTTGGCTTCATCGCGGCGCGCAACGTCGTCGCCAACCGCGTCGTGCATTTCCTTGCCCGCCGCTCGCTCGACACGGTGCGCGGCGTCGACGCTCTGATCTGGGCGCTGATCTGGGTCAATGTCGTCGGCCTCGGCCCCTTCGCC
Organism: Allobosea sp. ASV33; assembly: GCF_016428755.1. Taxonomy (GTDB): domain Bacteria; phylum Pseudomonadota; class Alphaproteobacteria; order Rhizobiales; family Beijerinckiaceae; genus Allobosea. The sequence continues at coordinate 4,050 of NZ_JAELTI010000070.1, read as the reverse complement.
GGCATGCTCGCGATCATGACTAGCGATCTCGGCGCCTTCGGCAAGCTCTACTCGGAAGCGATCGAGGCGGCCGACCGCAAGCCGGTCGAGGGCTTGGCCTCCGTCGGCGGCGGCAAGGCCCACGAGATCCGCTTCGGCCTCTTGCCGCAGGTGCTGCCGGTGATCGCGAGCCAGGTGCTCTATTTCATCGAGTCCAACACGCGATCCTCCACCATCATCGGCATCGTCGGCGCGGGCGGCATCGGCCTCTATCTCGCCGAGACGATCCGCACGCTGGAATGGCAGCAGGTCTCCTTCCTGATCCTGCTGATCCTCGCCGCGGTCTCGGCCATCGACTTCCTGTCGAGCAAGCTGCGCTTCGCCATCATCGGTCGCCGGGCGAGGTGAAACCCCTGCCGTCCTTCTCGGGCGCAGCGAAGCGAAGACCCGAGAATCTCTCGCCGGAAGAGGCGCCTCATCGTCCTGAGATGCTCGGGTCAAGCCCGAGCATGACGGCGCCCCTCAATCCCCGAACGGCTCAATCACCATTTCCACGCGCTCGGCGGCGAAGACGCTGCTCACGAGATGCACCGGCGTCAGGTCCGGCAATGCATCGACCGCAGTCGAGATCATCACGGCCGCCTCCGGCGCGATTTCGAGCAATTCCGCCTCGCCTTCTTCGGCGAGCCGTGCCGTCAGGCGCGTCGACAGGCGCACGTAATCGGCGATGCCATAAATCTTGAAGGCCGCCGTGATCGAGCCGGCCGCCTCGCGATAGGCCTTGTCGAAATCCGCGAAGCGCTCGACCGAGAGCCAATGCGTGCCCGTGCCCATCGGCACGCCGTCGGCGAGGCTTACGCCACACACGCACCAGAGCGGCGTCCCGGTCTTCAACTTGAGCGCGGAGCAGGCCGCTGCCTCGCCGACGACTACCTCGGCCGAGAGCATGCGGCTCGTGCCGGTGATGCCGAGCCTGCCCATATTGGTGCGCATGCTGACACGCCGGCCGATCGGATAGGGCAGGCGCGGCGCTGTCACCTGCGTGCCGCGTCCGCGTGAAACCGTCACCAGGCCCTGCTCGGCCAAATGGCGAAAAGCCTGCCTCACTGTATGGCGATGCACGCCGTAGCGCTCGGCCAGCGCGACCGAAGCCGGCAGCGTGTCGCCGAGCTTGTACTCGCCGCGCCCGATCGCCTCGGCCAGTTCGTCGGCGATACGCCGCCAGGCCGTGCCCCCATCGCGCTCCGCCAGTGCCGCATCCGTCATCAAAGTTTCATCCGAAAAGTATAGACCTTTGCCATCAACTCCCCTAGCATAGTCTAGACATTCGGAACTGACCAGCGAGCCCGCGCCGATGACGCAGAAAACCCCGAGGCAAAGCTGGATGGCGACGCTGGCGCGCGCCTCCCGCAGCGAGATCGAAAGCCTGCTCGGCGATCCGCCGGACCATGACCTGTTGAAGGCGCCGGAGACCGGCACCGTGATGGTCGAGGGCCGCGCCGGTGGCGCAGGCCGCCGCTTCAATCTGGGCGAGGCCACCGTGACGCGCTGCGTGGTGCGCCTGTCCAACGGACGGATGGGCTTCTCCTATGCGCTCGGCCGCGACGGCCGGAAGGCAAGGCTCGCCGCCCTGCTCGACGCCCGCCTCCAGGACGAGGCCGAAGACAGCGGTTTGCATCAAGGCGTCGCCACGCTCGCCGCGCAGCAGGCGGCGGCCCGCGACCTCGCCTCGCGCAAGGCGGCGGCGACCAAGGTCGATTTCTTCACGCTGGTCAGGGGTTCGTGATGTCGGCTGAAACCATGATCGCCCCCGGTTTCTCCGACCCGGTCTTCCAGTCGCAGGCCGCCTTCCGCGCCCTGCTCGCCGCTCTCTCCGAGCCCGGCACGCTGCAGAAGGTTGCGAGCGAGATCGCGCCGCCGGAAGGCCTCGCCACCGCGACGGCCACGGCCTTGCTGACGCTCGCCGATTACGAGACCCCGGTCTGGCTGCCGGAACCCTTGCGCAACGGCCCCGCCGGCGCCTGGCTGCGCTTCCATTGCGGCGCGACGCTCGTCGAGAACCCCGCCGAGGCCGCCTTCGCGGTCATCGACGGCGCGGCCGACGAGCCCAGCCTCTCCGCCTTCAATCTCGGCACGGACCAGTTCCCGGATCGCTCGACGACCGTGATCGTGCAGGTCAACGGCTTGGAAGGTGGCCACGCCATCACCCTCGCCGGCCCCGGCATCCTGGGCTCGCGCGATATCGCGCCGCAGGGCCTGCGCTCCGGCTTCACCGATGAATTGCGCGAGAACGGCGCGCTCTACCCGCTTGGCGTCGATGTCCTGCTCGCGCATGGAGAGGGCCTGATCGGCCTGCCGCGCTCGACGCAAATCGAGGAGGCTCGCTGATGTATGTTGCCGTCAAGGGCGGCGAGGCCGCCATCCTCGCCACGCATGATCTCGTCGCCGAAGCCCGTCGCGGCGATCCGGCCGTGCCGGAAATCTCGGTCGCCCAGATCCGCGAACAGCAGGCTTTGGCCTGCGCGCGCGTCATGAACGAGGGCTCGCTCTACGATCAGGATCTCGCTGCGCTGGCGCTGAAGCAGTCGCAGGGCGACGTGATCGAGGCCGCCTTCCTGATGCGCGCCTATCGCACGACGCTGCCGCGCTTCGGCTCATCCGAGCCGCTCGACACCGCCGCGATGGCGATCCGCCGCCGGGTGTCGGCGACCTACAAGGATCTGCCCGGCGGCCAGGTGCTCGGCCCGACCTATGACTACACGCACCGGCTCTTCGATTTCGGGTTGATGGACGAACCGCAACGCGCCCCCTCTCCCCTTGCGGGAGAGGGTTGGGGTGAGGGGTCGCGCCACGGCTCCGATGATCCTTCAAGGAAGGTAGCCAGCGATTCCGACTTGCGCGACCCCTCATCCGCCCCTTCGGGGCACCTTCTCCCGCAAGGGGAGAAGGAAAGAGCCCCGCTCGACGCTCGCATGCCGCGCGTGCCCGACATCCTCGGCGCCGAGGGACTGATGGAAGCCGAGGAGCCGCCGGAAGGCGATCCGCGACCCTTCGACCTTACCCGTGACCCCGTCTCCTTCCCGGCCGATCGCGATGTCCGCCTGCAATCGATGGCGCGCGGCGACGAGGGCTTCCTGCTCGGCCTCGGCTATTCCGTGCAGCGCGGTTTCGGCGGCACGCATCCCTTCGTCGGCGAGGTCCGCGTCGGCGAGGTTGCGGTGGAGTTCGTGCCCGAGGAGCTCGGCTTCGCGGTCGATCTCGGCGACGTCACCCTGACCGAATGCCAGATGGTCAACCAGTTCCAGGGCTCGAAGGACGTCCCGCCGCAATTCACCCGCGGCTACGGCCTCGTCTTCGGCCATAGCGAGCGCAAGGCGATGTCGATGTCGCTGGTCGACCGCGCCCTGAAGGCGCGCGATTTCGGCGAAGCCACCAACTACCCGGCGCAGCAGGACGAATTCGTCCTCTACCACGCCGATAATGTCGAGGCGGCCGGCTTCGTCGAGCATCTCAAGCTGCCGCACTATGTCGATTTCCAGGGCGAACTCGAACTGATCCGCCGCATCCGCCGCGAGCGCGAGGAGCGGATCGCCCGCGAACAGGGCGCCCAAGAGCAGAACGCCATGCCGGAGGCTGCGGAATGACTATCCATCAGATGCCGGCTGACGATACCAAGCCGGCTTACAACTACGCCTATCTCGACGAGCAGACCAAGCGGATGATCCGCCGCGCCCTGCTCAAGGCGGTCGCGGTGCCCGGCTATCAGGTGCCGTTCGGCTCGCGCGAGATGCCGCTGGCTCGTGGCTGGGGCACCGGCGGCATCCAGATCACCGCCGCGATCATCGGCCCTGCCGACACCTTAAAGGTGATCGACCAGGGCGCCGACGACACCACCAACGCCGTCTCGATCCGCAGGTTTTTCGAGCGCACCGCCGACGCCCGCACCTGCGAGGCGACGGACGAGGCGACGATCATCCAGACCCGCCACCGCATTCCCGAGGCACCGCTGAAGCCCCGACAGGTCATGGTCTATCAGGTGCCGACGCCGGAACCCTTACGCCGTCTGGAGCC
>NZ_JAELTI010000006.1 GCF_016428755.1 Allobosea sp. ASV33 | reverse complement strand
CCCCCCCCCCCCCCCCCCCCCCCCCCCCCCCCCCCCCCCCCCCCCCCCCCCCCCCCCCCCCCCCCCCCCCCCCCCCCCCCCCCCCCCCCCCCCCCCCCCCCCCCCCCCCCGTTTTCATGCAAGGTTAATCGTCGGCAGCGTCAGATGTGTATAAGAGACAGCCCTTGGCCTCGCAGCCGCTCTGGGTCGTCGCCGGCGATCGGCTGGAGGGCGTGCGCGCCCACGGCATCTACGGTGCCGGCCTCTACAAGGGGCTCGACCTCAAGCTGAAGCGCTGAACGTCTTCGGCGCCGCGCGGTGGGAACCGCGCGGCGCTTTTTCTATGTCTGGCCACTAGGGAGGAATTGTCATGACGATCACGGTCATCAAGAACGCCGAAGTCGTTGTCGCCTGGGATGCGGAAGCCTCCCGGCATGTCTATCTGCACGGAGCCGATGTCGCCTTCGAGGACGGCACGCTGCGTTATGTCGGGCCCCGCTACGAAGGGCCGGCCGACGAGACCGTAGACGGCAGCGGGCGCATGGTCATGCCGGGCCTCGTCAACATCCATTCGCACCCCTCCAGCGAGGCGCTGAACAAGGGCTTCCTCGACGAGCTCGGCTCGCCCGCGCTCTACAATTCCTCGCTCTACGAGTTCATGCCGATTCTGCGTCCGGACGCCGAGGCCGTGCCGGATTGCGTGCAGGTCGCCTATTCGGAACTGCTGCTCTCCGGCGTCACCACGCTCGCCGACATGTCGGTCGCTCATCCCGGCTGGATCGATCTGGCTGCCAGTAGCGGCCTGCGCGTCTGCCTCTCGCCGATGTTCCGCTCGGCCCGCTGGTACACCAAGAACGGCCATGTCGTCGAATACGAGTGGGACGAGAAGGCCGGCGTCGCGGCCATGGAGCAGGCTTTCGCGGTCATCGAGCAGGCGCAGAAGCATCCGTCCGGCCGGCTCTTCGCGATGGTTTCTCCTTCGCAGATCGACACCTGCAGCGAAGGCCTGATCAAGGACAGCTACGCCGAGGCCAAGCGCCGTAACCTGCCCTGGCAGATCCATGCGGCCCAGTCGACGGTCGAGTTCCACGAGATCACCCGTCGCCATGGCGTGACGCCGATCCAACGGCTGGAGAAGCTCGGCGTGCTCGGCGACACCAGCATCGTCGGCCACGGCATCTTCCTCGACGATTACCCGCGCGTCGCCTGGCACAGCCGGCGCGACCTCGCGCTGCTCGCCGAGACCGGCACGATGGTCGCCCACTGCCCGACGGTCTTCATGCGCCGCGGCATCGCGCTCGACGATTTCGGCCGCTATCGCCGCGCCGGTGTCCGCATCGGCCTGGGCACCGACACCTATCCGCACAACATGCTCGAGGAGATGCGCCATGTCGGCTATGTCGCCCGCATGATGGCGGAGAACCCGCGCACGCTCACCACCACCGACATCTTCGAGGCCGCGACCACGGCGGGCGCCGCCGCGCTCGGCCGCGACGACATCGGGCGCCTGGAAGCCGGCTGCAAGGCCGACCTCGTTATGGTCGATCTCACCCATCCGATGATGCAGCCGCATCGCGACCCCGTCCGCAGCATGGTCTATGCCGCGGCCGAACGCGCCGTCGACCGCGTCTATGTCGACGGCAGGCTCGTGGTTCGCGACGGAACCGTCCTGACCATGGACTATCCGGCCGCAGCCTTGCGCCTCCACGAGGCCCAGAAGCGGACGGAAGCGGCGGCGCCCGCCAATGACTGGATCAAGCGCCCGGTGACGGATTATTCGCCGCTGACCTTCCCGGTGAAGTGAGGGGAACCCCCGCGGTCATGCTCGGGCTTGACCCGAGCACCTCATGAAGGAGAGGCAGCGGAGCCTTTCCCTGCCAGAGATTCTCGGGTCTGCGCTTCGCTTCGCCCGAGAATGACCCCTGCGATTTCGGGGTTCAGGGCGCATCGCCGCATCGTGAGCCCCCTGCGTCACGCCGCCCGCTTTCGGACGGCGCGATCCGGCGTTAGGTTGTGCCCATGTCGCAGGCAGACGAGACAACGCAGGCGGAGGCCGGCTCTTCGAGCCGTCTGGGCCTCATGCTGATCGGCGGAGGCTTCTTCGCCCTGTTTCTCACCGGCCTGCTGCTTTGGTGGCGCGAAGGCGATCGGCTTTTCACCGATGGTCTGATCGCCGCCATCGTGGCCTGTTTCTAGGCATCGGTCCGACAAGTGGGAACCGGTTTTCGGATCCGCCCGATGCCTGGAAAAAACGCTGTCTAGCGGCTGCGGCCGCCTGCCCGGGAAAACGTTCGTGAACCGCCGTCTCGTCCTGCCCCTCGTCGTCTTCCTGGCCGGGGCGCTCGCGCTCGCAGCCGCCGCGATCCTCACCTTCTCGCCCGGCCGCCAGGGTGGCGGCAGCGGCAGCGGCACGGCCAGCGTCGGCGGCCCGTTCACCCTGACGACGCAGGACGGCAAGCCGCTTTCCGACACCGACCTGAAGGGCTCGCCCTTCCTGGTCTTCTTCGGCTTCACCCATTGCCCCGACATCTGCCCGACCAAGCTCTTCGAAATCTCTGAGGCCCTGCGCGCGGCCGGCGACGGCGCCAAGGCGAAGGGGCTTAAAGCGCTCTTCATCACGGTCGATCCCGAGCGCGATACGCCGGACGCGATGAAGAGCTATCTCGGCTCCTTCGATCCGCGCATCGTCGGCCTGAGCGGTGACCGGCCGGCGATCGACGCCGTGATCAAGGCCTATCGCGCCTATGCCAAGAAGGTCCCGCTCAAGGATGGCGACTACACGATGGACCACACCGCGCTGGTCTATCTGATGGGCAAGGACGGCAACTTCGTCGGCGCCTTCAATATCGAGCAGCCTCCGGCGCAGGCGGCAGCGGAATGGTTGCGTCACTCCTGACCGGCTCTACAGGCGCGCGTCGGCGCGCCAGCCCATGCTCGGTCTTGTTCCAGGCGAAGCGGCGGTTGAAATAGTCGTAGAAGGCCATCCAGGCGGCGACCGAGACCAGCGCGTAGTAGAGAGGCAGCAGCGGAACGAGCAGCAGCAGGCCCGGCGCACCGCGTCGCAAAGCTCCGACGATCGGCGGCACGAACAGCGCGACGCTGCCCAGGAGCCAGACGCCGAGCGCGATGATCGAGGTGAGGGTCGCGACGGTGCCCACCGGCTCGAACAGCGAGCCGTCCCAATAGGCGATCAGCGCGGCGATGGCGAAGGCGGGATAGCCGAGAGCGGTCGCGACCGTACCGAAGACCAGCGACAGGAAGGCAAGGGTCGCGGCGAGGCCGGCCTCGCGGAGCAGGCGCAACGGCGCGCGCGAGTGCGTCACCAGCGTCTGGATATAGCCCTTGATCCAGCGCGAGCGCTGCTTCAGCCAGGCAGGAATGGTGACCGGCGCCTCTTCGCGCGTGTTCGAGGGCAGGTCGCCGATGCGATAGCCGGCGCGCACCAGCCGGAAGCCGAGATCGGCATCCTCGGTGACGTTCCAGGCATCCCAGCCGCCGACCGCGCGCAGCGCCTCGGTCCGGAAATGGTTCGAGGTCCCGCCCAGCATGATCGGCAGCTGGAACTGCAGCAGGCCGGGATTGAGCACCTCGAACAGCCCGGCATATTCCAGCGCGAACAGGCCGGGCAGCACGCCTTCCTCGGCATGGTCGATCACGAGCCTGGCCTGCAGGCAGCCGAGCTCCTTCGGGCCGCCGAGGAAGCGCGCCGCCGCCATGCGCAATTGCTGCGGGTCCGGAATGTCCTCGGCGTCGAAGATGGTGAAGAGCGAGCCGCGCGCTTCCAGTAGCGCCAGGTTCAGCGCGCGCGGCTTGGTCCGTGGCTGGCCGGGTGGCGCGACCGTCACCGAGAAATGCGGCGGCAGCGCCATCTGCGCCAACGCGCTACGCATGCCGGTATCGTCGGCCTCGATCAGCAGGCGGATATCGAGCTTGGCCGGGGGATAGTCGAGCGCGCCGAGCGCATCGACCAATTGCCGGAGCACCGCGAGCTCCCGGTAGAGCGGCACCGCGACGGTGTAGACGGGCAGGCGCGACTCGTCGATGCGCCAGCGATGGCTGCGCCAGAGATCGGGGGACGAGCGTTCGATCGAGGCCGCCAGCCGCAGCAGGATCAGGCCGAGGAAGAGCGGGCCGAGCAGCAATGCAAGCCCGAAGAAGGTTTCGAGCGGGGCGAAGACGCCGCCGAGCGCGGTGGTGGCGACCCCACCTCCGGCGGCGATCACCTGGCCGCGGCTCGCCCCGGTGCGCGCGCTCTCGCGCGCCAGCCCGGCAGGGTCGAGCCCGGCCGCGTGCTCCGCCAGGGTTTCGGCATTGCTCTGGCGCAGCGCGCCTGCGAAGCGGCGCGGCGTCGTCACGGCGATGTCGCCGCGGTTGCGCGGCCCGGCCTCCAGCATCCGCCGCAGCGCTGGTCCTTCGGGCGCGAGGATGAATCGGAACCGCAGGTCGTCGATCGTTGGCGCAATGCCCTGGCGCAGGATCGCCTCATGCCCGCCGCCGGGCATCGGGCGCGGCGGCTGCGGCAGGAAGGCGAGCCCCATCTCGTTCGCGAGCGCCCGGTAGAAGCCGGTCTCGTCGATCAGGCCGAGCGCGATCGCCTCGCGGACCGGTTCGGTGCGGTTGCGCCGGGATATGTCGGCAACGCGCGCGAGAAGCGAAGGCGCCAGGCCGTGCCGCGTCAGGAAGGCGAGTTCGACCGGCAGGCCGGTTGGACCCGGCCCGCGCCCGATCGGACGGTCGTCGTTACCGCTGCCCCCCACTGGCCCCGGTTCCGCTCCACGCGACGATGCCCGGCGCGGATGCGCCGGAAACAAGCTATGCTTGTCGCTGCCGATGCGAGAGTCGAGAGGCCGAGCCTAGAACTTTGGGCGAGGCCGGGGAGCGTCAGCGCGCGGCCAGGATCTCCGCGACCTGCGGGATGTCCTTGTCGCCGCGGCCGGAGAGGTTGATCACCATCAGGTGATCCTTCGGCTTCTGCGGGGCAAGATCGGCGACGCGGGCGAGCGCATGCGCGCTTTCCAGCGCCGGGATGATGCCTTCCAGCTTGGAGATCAGTTGGAACGCCTCCAGCGCCTCCTCGTCGGTGGCCGAAAGGTACTTCGCCCGGCCGATATCGTGCAGCCAGGAATGCTCCGGGCCGATGCCGGGATAGTCGAGACCGGCCGAGATCGAATGGGCGTCCTTGATCTGCCCGTCATCGTCCATCAGCAGGAAGGTGCGATTGCCGTGCAGCACGCCGGGGCGCCCGCCGCTCAACGAGGCCGCATGCAGGCCGCTCGGAATGCCGTGGCCGGCGGCTTCCACGCCGTAGATTTCGACGCTGGGATCGTCGAGGAACGGGTGGAACAGCCCCATCGCGTTCGAGCCGCCGCCGATGCAGGCGACGAGCGAATCGGGAAGACGGCCTTCGGCCTCCTGCATCTGCTCGCGGGTCTCCTTGCCGATGATCGACTGGAAATCGCGCACCATTGCCGGATAGGGGTGCGGGCCGGCGACGGTGCCGATGCAGTAGAAGGTCGTGCCGACATTGGTCACCCAGTCGCGCAGCGCCTCGTTCATGGCGTCCTTCAGCGTCTTGGTGCCGGATTCGACCGGAACGACCGTGGCGCCGAGCATTTGCATGCGGAACACGTTCGGCGCCTGCCGGGCGACGTCGACCGCGCCCATGTAGACGATGCATTCCAGCCCGTAGCGGGCGCAGAGCGTCGCGGTGGCGACGCCATGCTGGCCGGCGCCGGTCTCGGCGATGATGCGCTTCTTGCCCATGCGCCGCGCCAGCAGGATCTGGCCGAGCACGTTGTTCACCTTGTGGGAGCCGGTATGGTTCAGCTCCTCGCGCTTCAGGTAGATCTTGGCGCCGCCGAAATGGTCCGTCAGGCGCTCGGCGAGATAGAGCGGCGAAGGTCGGCCGACATAATGCTTCAGGCCGCTGGTCATCTCGGCGTGATAGGCCGGATCGGCCTTGGCGGCGTTGTAGGCCTCTTCCAGTTCCAGGATCAGCGGCATCAGCGTCTCGGCGACGAAGCGGCCGCCGAACAGGCCGAAGCGGCCGTTCTCGTCCGGGCCGTTGCGATAGCTGTTCGGGGTCGAGGGGGCGTTCATGCGCTCGAGCTTTCCTGTCCTGCCGCCGCGGCCTTGCGGGCCGCCGCGATGAATTCCGCGATCCGGTGGGGGTCCTTGATCCCCGGCGCGCTTTCGACGCCTGATGATACGTCGACACCGGCCGGATGGGTCACCTGGACCGCCTCGGCGACATTCGCCGGATCGAGCCCGCCCGATAGCATGAAGCGCTGCGAGGGGTCGAGACCGCCCAGCAGCCCCCAGTCGAAGGGCTTGCCGTGCCCGCCGGGGAAGGCGGCATCCTTCGGCGGCTTGGCGTCGAGCAGGACGAGATCGGCGGCATCGCGATAGCCCGTGACAGCTTTCAGGTCTTCCGCCGTGGCGATGCCGAGCGCCTTCATCACCGGCCGGCGAACGGCACGGCGCAGCGCCGCAATCTGCTCGGGCGTCTCGCGGCCATGGAATTGGAACCAGTCGGGATTGAGCGCGGCGGCAAGCTCTGCCGCCTGCTGCTCGCTCCAGTCCACGATCAGCGCGACGATCTCGGTCTTGCCACGCGCGATCGCCGCCAATTCCTTGGCCCGCTCCAGCGTGACGTAGCGCGGGCTCTTCGGGTGGAAATTCAGCCCGATCATGTCGGCGCCGGCCGCAAGTGCAGCCTCCAGCGTCTCGGGTGTCGAGAGACCGCAGATCTTGATCAGGAAGGGCGAACCATTGGACATGGCGCGGCGTTTAGCACGGTCCGAGCGCCGGTGCATGCCGTACTTGCGACATGATGGCGAAGGAAGCCATGTTCGGTCAGAGCGAGGAGGGGGGCGGATTGATCCGGCTGGGCATGGGCAGGCGCGGTTTGGCGATGGCGGCGGCGCTGCTTGCCGTGTCCGGCCTCGTCGCGGCGACGTTCTACTATATCGGCCAGCCGCGGACCTTGCGCCTCGCTGTCGGCCCGCTCGGCTCCGAGGATGCCCGCATGGCCGCCGCCTTCGTACAGGGTCTCAACCGCGACAAGGCCGCCGTGCGCCTGCGTCTCGTCCTCACGGAGGGCTCGGAGGACAGCGCCAAGCGGATCGATGCCGGCCAGGCCGATCTCGCCATGCTGCGCGCCGACATCGCCATGCCCTCGACCGCCGACACGGTGCTGATCACGCGCCGGACCTATCCGTTCTTCATCACCGCAACCGAAACCGCGATCGGCCGCATCGCCGATCTGCGCGGCCGCAAGATCGGCGTCGGGCGCAATCCGGCCGGCAATATCACCCTGCTGAAGCGGGTTCTGGCGCAATACGAGGTCAGGCCCGAGGAGGTCGAGATCGTCGGCCTGAACCAGGAGGAGATCGTCTCGTCGGCGAAGGAGAAGCGCATCGACGCCTTCTTCTCGATCAATGCCGTCGGCTCGCACACCAACAATGACGGCTTGCGCCGTCTGCGCGAGGCCTGGGGCAACGACCCCGTGCTGATCCCCGTCCGCGAGGCCGATGCGCTCGCCCTGCATTACCGCGCGATCGAATCCGGCGAGATCGTGCGCGGCGCGCTCGGCGGCGACCCGCCGCGCCCGGCCGAGAGCCTGCCGACGATCGCGATCACCTCCCGCCTCGTCGCGGCGCAGAGCCTCGACGACAATCTCGTCGGCGAACTGACCAAGGATATCCTCGGCCTGCGCCTGACGCTGGCCTCGGAACTGCCGGCCGTGCAGGCGCTGGAGACGCCCTCGACCGACAAGGACGCGCCGCTGCCGGTCCATTCGGGTGCGGCCGCCTATATCGACGGGGAGCAGGAGAGCTTCTTCGACCGCTATGGCGACTGGTTCTATATCGGCGCCATGGCGCTCTCGGCCGTGGGCACGGGCGGCGCCGCCCTGCTCGGCCGCGAGAGCGCCAACCGGCGCCGGCGGGCGATGGCGGGTCTCGACGAATTGCTGGAGCTCCTCGCCGTCATTCGATCCTGTGAGGACGAGGCGGAATTGATGCGCCTCGGTCATGAGGCCGACCAGATCCTGACGCGTGTGCTGGCGGATTATGCCAAGGGCGATCTCGACGTGGCCGCGCTCGCCGCCTACCGGCTAGCCATCGATCAGGTCGGCCGGGCCGTGGCTGAACGGCAGCGCGCGCTGGCGGAGGCTTGAGCGCATTTACTTTTCGGCAGCCTCTGCGGTTGCCGAAAAGCCCGTCAACGTTTATGTGCAGCGCAACGAATTCCAGATTCACGTGAAACAGGCTGCGCCGGCGGGGCATCGCTCCAGACCGGCTCGTGGCCTTGAAAGCAAGGCCCAACCCGCATGTCCATGCGCAACATCGCCATCATCGCGCACGTCGACCACGGCAAGACCACGCTCGTCGACAAGCTGCTGCAGCAGTCCGGCACCTATCGTGACAACCAGCGCGTCATCGAGCGCGTGATGGATTCCAACGACCTCGAGAAGGAGCGCGGCATCACCATCCTGGCCAAGGCGACCTCGGTCGTCTGGAAGGATACGCGCATCAACATCGTCGACACCCCCGGCCACGCGGATTTCGGCGGCGAGGTCGAGCGCATCCTGAACATGGTCGACTCGGCCATCGTTCTGGTCGATGCCGCCGAGGGCCCGATGCCGCAGACCAAGTTCGTGGTCTCGAAGGCGCTGAAGCTCGGTCTTCGCCCGATCGTCGCGATCAACAAGGTCGACAAGCCGGACGCCCGCACCACCGAAGTCATCAACGAGGTCTTCGACCTCTTCGCCGCGCTCGACGCCACCGACGAGCAGCTCGATTTCCCGATCCTCTACGGTTCGGGCAAGCAGGGCTGGATGGCCCATTCGCCGGAAGGCCCGCAGGATAGCGGCCTCGCGCCGATGTACGACCTCATCCTCTCGCATGTGCCGGAGCCCAAGGTCGAGGAAGGCCCGTTCCGCATGATCGGCACGCTGCTGGAAGCCAACCCTTATCTCGGCCGCATCATCACCGGCCGCGTCACTTCGGGCACGGCCAAGCCGAACCAGACCGTGAAGGTGCTCTCGGGTGACGGCTCGACCGTCGAGACCGGCCGCATCTCGAAGATCCTCGCCTTCCGTGGCCTCGAGCGCCAGCCGATCGAAGAAGCCGTCGCCGGCGACATCGTCTCGATCGCGGGCCTGGTGAAGGGGTCCGTCGCCGACACCTTCTGCGATCCCAGCGTCGACACCCCGATCAAGGCGCAGCCGATCGATCCGCCGACGGTGTCGATGACCTTCATGGTCAACGATTCCCCGCTTGCCGGTACCGAGGGCGACAAGGTTACCACCCGCGTCATCCGCGACCGCCTGTTCAAGGAGGCCGAGGGCAATGTCGCGCTGAAGATCGAGGAAGCTTCCGACAAGGACAGCTACATCGTCTCCGGCCGCGGCGAATTGCAGCTCGCGATCCTGATCGAGACCATGCGTCGCGAGGGCTTCGAACTCGGCGTCTCCCGTCCCCGCGTCGTGCTGAAGCGCGGTGAGGACGGCCAGTTGCTGGAGCCGATCGAAGAGGTCGTGATCGACGTCGACGAGGAGCATTCCGGCGTCGTCGTGCAGAAGATGTCCGAGCGCAAGGCCGACATGCTGGAGATGCGTCCCTCCGGCGGAAACCGCCTGCGTCTCGTCTTCCACGCTCCGACTCGCGGCCTGATCGGCTACCAGGGCGAATTGCTGACCGACACCCGCGGCACCGCCATCATGAACCGGCTGTTCCATGACTACCTGCCCTACAAGGGCGAGATCGGCGGCCGCCGCAACGGCGTGCTGATCGCGATGGAGACCGGCGAGGCCGTGGCCTATGCGCTGTGGAACCTCGAAGACCGCGGTCCGATGATGATCGAGCCGGGCTGGAAGGTCTATCAGGGCATGATCGTCGGCGAGCACACCCGCGAGAACGATCTCGAAGTGAACGTGCTCAAGGGCAAGAAGCTCACCAACATCCGCACGACGTCGAAGGACGAGGCGGTGCGCCTGACCCCGCCGATCCGGATGACGCTGGAGCGTTCGCTGGCCTGGATCGACGACGACGAGCTCGTCGAGGTCACGCCGAAGTCGATCCGCCTGCGCAAGGGCATCCTCGACCCGAACGAGCGCAAGCGCTCGCAGAAGCAGAAGGCCGAAGTGGCCTGAGATCAAATGCCCGGGCGCGAGCCCGGGCATTTTCGTTTCCGGGTCTGCGCTGAGCGCAGCCCGCGGATGACGCGCCGGGCGATTGTCCTTGCCCGCCCGCTCTGATCCTCTGCCGGCCTCTGGATCGTGTGTCGCATCGGGCCGAAAACTGGAGCCCAGTTTTCGGCCCGATGCGAAAGGGGAAGGATCATCGCCATGCAATTCCGCAATCTCGGCCGCTCGGGCCTGCGCGTCTCGCTCGTCGGGCTCGGCTGCAACAATTTCGGCGGTCGCATCGATCTCGATGCGACGCGCAAGGTCGTCGATGCCGCGATCGAACATGGCATCACCCTGTTCGACACGGCCGACATCTATGGCGAGCGCGGCGGCTCCGAGACCGCGCTCGGCGAGGTTCTGGGCGCGCGGCGCAAGCAGATCGTGCTCGCCAGCAAGTTCGGCATGGATATGGATGCCGAGGGTGTGAAGAAGGGCGGCTCGCGCCGCTACATCATGAACGCCGTCGAGGATTCGCTCCGGCGCCTCAAGACCGACTGGCTCGATCTCTACCAGCTCCACCGGCCGGACCCGCTGACCCCGATCGAGGAGACGCTGCGCGCGATGGACGACCTCGTCCGCCAGGGCAAGGTCCGCTATATCGGCTGCTCGAACGTCGTCGCCTGGCAGGTCGCCGATGCGCAATGGACGGCGCGCGATCTCGGCATCCCCGGCTTCGCCTCGGCCCAGGACGAGTACAGCCTGCTGAAGCGCGGCGCCGAGAAGGACCTGATCCCCGCCATCGCCCATTACGGCATGGGCCTGCTGCCGTATTTCCCGCTCGCCAACGGCGCGCTCACCGGCAAGTACAAGCGCGGCGCGGCGATGCCGGAAGGCGCGCGCCTGACCAAGCTGCCGCAGCGCGCCGACGAGATCTTCAGCGAGGATAACTGGCGCCGCATCGAGGGCCTGACCGCCTTCGCCGAGCAGCGCGGCCATACGTTGGTCGAACTCGCCTTCTCGTGGCTGGCCGCACAGCCGGTCGTCTCCAGCGTCATCGCCGGCGCCACCAGGCCGGAGCAGGTCGCGGCCAACGTCAAGGCGGCCGACTGGGCGCTGAGCCCGGAAGACCTCGCCGAGATCGACCGCATCACCGCGTAGGGCGTGCGACGATTCCGGGAGCGACACCGTCATCCCGGGCTTGACCCGGGATCCATCGTAGAGCGTCGAGCCCTCCGATGGGTCCTGTATCGGCGCGGCTACGCCGCTTGTCCGGGATGACGGCGCGCTTGTTGAAGCGGATGTCTCACAGGAAGGTCGCGATCTCCTCCAGCGGCTTCTTGCCGATGGCGGGGACGGCGCAGTCTTCCTGGGGATAGCCGACAACGAGCAGGATCAGGGCCTTCTCGTTGTCGGGCCGCCCGCAGATCGCGTTGAGGAAGTTCATCGGCGCGGGCGTATGCGTCAGCGTCGCGAGCCCGGCATCGTGCAAGGCGGCGATCAGGAAACCGGTGGCGATGCCCACCGATTCCGGCACGTAATAGTGCTTGATCTTGTTGCCCTCGGCATCGACGCCCCAGCGCTGGGCGAAGATCGCGATCAGCCAGGGCGCGGTCTCAAGGAAGGGCTTGTTCTCGTCGGTGCCGAGATGGGCGAGCGCGTCCAGCCATTCCTCGCCGGCGCGCCCCGCATAGAAGGCGCGCTCCTCCTCCTCCGCGCCCACGCGGATCAGTGCCTTGCGTTGGGGATCGGAGATGCAGACGAAGCTCCAGGGCTGCTGGTTGGCGCCCGAGGGAGCCGTGCCGGCAACGCGCACGGCGGTCTCGATCAATTCGCGCGGCACCGGCCTGTCGGAGAAGTCGCGCACGGTGCGGCGCTTGCGCATCTTGGCGAGGAAGGCGTCGGCCCGCCCCTGCATCTCCGCTTCCGGAACACCCTCGAAGACGAGGGGCATGGTGACATAGGGACTCACGACGCTTCGCTCCTGACGCATTTTGGCCAGCTTGCTGCGAATCGCCGCCCGGATGCAATGGACCGGTTGCGTCTGCCCGCTTATGGTCCGCGCCATGAGCGAGACAACCACCACCGCGCCCGCGCTGAAGCCCGGCGACCATCTCTTCCTGGTCGACGGCTCGAACTTCATTTTCCGGGCCTATTTCCAATCGATCAACCAGGACCGGAAGTACAATGCCCGCTCGGACGGCTTGCCTTCCGGCGCGGTCCGGCTCTTCGCCACCAAGCTCTTCCAGTTCGTGCGCGAGGGCGTGCTCGGCGTCCGGCCGACCCATCTCGCCATCGTCTTCGACAAGTCGGAGAACTCGTTCCGCAAGGCGATCTACCCGGCCTATAAGGGCAACCGCTCGGAGCCGCCGGCCGATCTCATCCCGCAATTCCCGCTGATGCGCGAGGCGGTGCGCGCCTTCGGCCTGATCCCGGTCGAGCAGGATGTCTACGAGGCCGACGATCTGATCGCGACCTATGCGAAGCAGGCCCGCGAGGCCGGCGCCGATGTCCTCATCGTCTCCGCCGACAAGGACCTGATGCAACTGGTGAAGCCGGGCGTCGCCATGTACGACCCCGCCTCCGGCGACCAGAAGAAGGGCGCGGGCTTCCGGGCCGAGCGCCGCATCGGCGAGCCCGAGGTGGTCGAGTATTTCGGCGTCATGCCGGACAAGGTCACCGACGTGCAGGCGCTGGCCGGCGACGCCACCGACAACGTGCCGGGCGCACCGGGCATCGGCATCAAGACCGCGGCCCAGCTCATCGGCGAATACGGCGATCTCGAAACCCTGCTGGCCCGGGCCGGCGAGATCAAGCAGCCCAAGCGCCGGGAGACGCTGACCAATCCCGAGGTGATCGAGAAGGTCCGCATCTCCCACCAGCTCGTCAGCCTCGTCGACGACGTGAAGGTCGAGACGCCCTTGGAAAACCTGACGCTGGAGCAGCCCGATCCGGCGAAGCTCATCGCCTTCCTCAAGGCGATGGAGTTCACGACCATCACCAAGCGCGTCGCCGAGGCCTATGAGGCCGATGTCGGCGCCGTCGACGCCGATCCGGATCTGGCGCCGGGTGGCGCACGCGCCGCCGAGCTCAAGGCCCTCTATGTCGGGGCCGATGCGATCGAGGACGCTGTATCCGGCTCCACACCGGTTGCGTCTCCCGCGCCTGCCGCTGCTACCTCGGGCGCCGCGGTCGGCGAAGACGGCTGGCTGAAGCCGGGCGACCTCGCCGCCGCCCGCAAGAACGAGGCGATCGCCGGCAAGATCGACCGCGCAGCCTATGAATGCGTGCGCACGCTTGCCGATCTCGAACGCTGGATCGGCTGGGCCTACGAGACCGGCCATGTCGCCCTCGATACCGAGACCAATTCGCTCGATGCGATGCAGGCCGATCTGATCGGCGTCTCGCTCGCGGTCGCGCCGGGCCGGGCCTGCTATATCCCGCTCCAGCATCGCGGCGGCGATGGCGGTCTCTTCGATGAAGGTTTGCTCGAAGGCCAGATTCCGCTGGCGGAGGCGGTTGCGGCGCTGAAGCCGCTGCTGGCGGATGCGGGCGTGCTCAAGATCGGCCAGAACCTCAAATACGACCTGCTGATCCTGGAGCGTCATGGCCTCAGCGTGTCCCCGATCGAGGACACGATGCTGATCTCCTATGCG
Source organism: Allobosea sp. ASV33 (assembly GCF_016428755.1). Taxonomy (GTDB): domain Bacteria; phylum Pseudomonadota; class Alphaproteobacteria; order Rhizobiales; family Beijerinckiaceae; genus Allobosea. Next base: position 96,216 of record NZ_JAELTI010000006.1, on the reverse strand, counting down.
CTCGATGCCGGCAACAACAGCCACGGCATGGACAAGCTCTCGGAATTGCATCTCGGCCACGAGACGATTCCCTATGCGCAGGTCGCCGGTACCGGCAAATCGCAGGTCACCTTCGACAAGGTCCCGCTCGACCGCGCGACGGACTATGCCGCCGAGGATGCCGACGTCACGCTACGCCTGTGGCTCGCGCTGAAGCCGCGCCTCGTCGCCGAGAAGAAGACGGCGGTCTACGAGGTGCTGGAGCGGCCGATGGTCGAGGTCCTCGCCCGGATGGAGCGCCGCGGCATCGCCATCGACCGGCAGATCCTCTCTCGCCTCTCCGGTGATTTCGCGCAGGCGCTGGCCCGGCTGGAGGACGAGATCTACGAGCTCGCCGGCGAGAAATTCACGATCGGCAGCCCCAAGCAGCTTGGCGACATCCTGTTCGGCAAGATGGGGCTGGCGGGCGCCAAGAAGACCGCGACCGGCCAGTGGGCGACCGGCGCCGGAGTGCTGGAAGAGCTCGCCGAGCAGGGGCATCCGTTGCCATCCAAGATCCTGGAATGGCGCCAGCTCGCCAAGCTGAAATCGACCTATACCGACTCGCTGCCTGCTTACGTGAACCCTCAGACCAACCGGGTTCACACCTCCTATGCGCTGGCGGCCACCACCACGGGCCGGCTCTCTTCGTCCGAGCCCAACCTGCAGAACATCCCGATCCGCACCGAGGCCGGCCGCAAGATCCGCACCGCCTTCGTGCCCGAGAAGGGCTACAAGCTCGTCTCGGCCGATTACAGCCAGATCGAACTGCGCCTGCTGGCCCATATCGCCGAGATTCCGCAGCTCCGGCAGGCCTTCGCCGATGGCATCGACATCCACGCCATGACGGCTTCCGAGATGTTCAGCGTGCCCGTCGAGGGCATGCCGAGCGAGGTGCGTCGCCGCGCCAAAGCGATCAATTTCGGCATCATCTACGGCATCTCCGCCTTTGGCCTCGCCAACCAGCTCGGCATTGGCCGCGAGGAGGCGAGCGCCTATATCCGCAAGTATTTCGAGCGCTTCCCCGGCATCCGCGACTACATGGACCAGACCAAGACCCATGTCCGCGCCCATGGCCAGGTCACGACGATTTTCGGCCGCGTCTGCCATTTCCCGGCGGTTTCCTCGAAGAACCCGTCCGAGCGCGCCTTCGTCGAGCGCCAGGCGATCAACGCGCCGATCCAGGGCTCGGCCGCCGACATCATCCGCCGGGCGATGACGCGCATGGACGATGCGCTCGCCGCCAACCGCCTCAATGCCCGCATGCTGCTGCAGGTCCATGACGAGCTGGTCTTCGAGGTCCCGGAGGAGGAGGTCGAGAAGACCTTGCCGATCATCGAGAAGGTCATGGTCGAGGCGCCGCATCCGGCCGTGCAGCTGCGCGTACCGCTCGCAGTCGAGGCCCGCGCCGCCGGCAACTGGGACGAGGCGCACTAAGAGCCTCTGGCCAACCGGAACCCGGTCGATCTTTCCAGCGTTGATCCCGTTGACGCGCCAGGGGGGCGCGGCTCGCGCGTTGGAAGCATCCCATGCTCAGTTCATCGGCCTGGCGGCCGTTTCCGCGCTACATGGCCGAGGCGGAACCGGTCGAGGACACCGTGGAGGTCACGCCCGTCGAGCATGACCTGATCGTGCGCTACGCCATCGTCGGCATCTTCGTCATTCTCGCCACGGCCTCGCTGGCACTGACCAAGGTCATCGCGATGCCGGTCGTTGCGGGCGTCATTTTCGGGCTCGTGCTCGGGCCCCTGGTCGATGTGCTGGCCCGCCACCGCGTTCCCCAACACGCGGCTGCGGCTCTGGTGGTCCTGCTCTTCATTGGCCTGCTGCTTGGCGCGGTCGCGATCCTCGCCGTGCCGGTCGCCGGCTGGAGCGACCAGGCTCCGGCGATGATGGCGGCCCTGCACGGCAAGCTCGCCGGCGTCTTCGCCTTCATGGACGAGTTCAAGCGCGGCATAGCCTCGATCACCGGCAAGGGCGCCGAACTTAGCGTCTCCCAGGGCAATCCGCTCTTCGACATCGCCATGTCCTCGTCGACGGCGGCCGGCGGCATGCTGATCTTCGTCGCGACGATCTATTTCTGGCTGGCGACGCGCCGCCACCTCAAGGCACGCGTGCTCAGGCTCTGTCTCGGTCGGGGCGCGCGCCGTTCGGCTGGGTCCTTCTTCGAGGAGATCGAGGCACGGGTGGCGACCTATTTCGCGTTGGTGACGGTGATCAATCTCGGCATGGGCATCCTGACGATGGCGATCGCCTGGCTTGCGGGCTTGCCTTTTCCGGTTTTTTGGGGCGCGCTCGCCTTCCTGCTCAACTATCTCGCCTTCGTCGGGCCGATCTTCGTCGCGATCATGCTTCTCGCCGGCGCATTGCTGGATGCGCCCTCGATCCTCGCGGCGCTCTGGCCGGCCGCGGCCTATTATGTCCTGCACCTGATCGAGGGCAACGCGGTCACGCCTGTCTTCGTCGGCAACCGGCTGACGATCTCGCCCTTCCTCGTTTTCATCGCTTTCATCTTCTGGCTCTGGCTCTGGGGGCCTGTTGGCGCCGTGCTCTCGACGCCGATCGTCATCGTCGCCATGGTGGCGCAGGAGGAATTTGCGCGCTATCGCCGCGAAAAGGCCAAGTCAGACACCGAAGAGGCCGATAAGACCGGCGAAGCCCAAGCTGCCTGAGCGGTTTCCGGAACAGAACCGCCTTGCACGCGTTTCCCGGTCAAGCGGTGGCCCTTGCGGTCGCCGCGCCTCCTCGCCACCATCCGCATTTCCATCAGCGACAGGACGACACCGCCATGGCCACCACGACATCCGCGAAACGACAGGCTGCCGCCGCCGCCAAACGCGCCAAGGCCGAGGTCGAGGCCGGCGCCGAGGATGTCGCGGCCGAGGTGCGCCAGGCCGGAGCCCGCGCCAAGCGCCAGGCGGGCGCGCTGGAAGACACCCTGACGCGTAGCGCCGAGGATATCGCCGCCACCGTCAGCGAGCGTCTGCGCGCCGTCGGCGTCGACACCGACAAGATGGTCGACATCGCCAAGGAGCAGGCGACCGAGCTGCAGCAGCTGATCGAGGACGAGATCCGCGAGCGGCCGCTGCGCGCGCTCGGCATCGCAGCGGCTGTCGGCCTGTTCGTCGGCTTCCTGTCGGCGCGCTGACCATGTTCGGGGGGATCGGGTCCTTCATCGCCGGGGAGATCTCCGGGGTGGTGAAGCGCAATGTCATCGTCTACGGCCTCTTCGGCCTCGCCGCCCTGCTCATGATCTGTGCCGGCGGCTATGCGTTGAACGCCCTGCATACCGTGCTGGAGCTTCGCTACGGCACGGTTGCGGCCAGCCTCTGGATCGCTGGCGGCCTGTTGGTGGCGGGCTTCCTCGCCATCTGCATCGCGCTCTTCGTCAAGAGCCGGCGCCGGCCGCCGCGCCCTGCCGCGACCGCGGCCCTCGCCGCGGCGCCGCTGGCGGCGAAGCTCATCGGCTCGCGCCTGAGCTGGCGCATGGCGCTGGCCGGCGGCATCGTCGTACTCGGTGCGATTCTGGGTCGCCAGATCGTCGCGGGCGGCGGTGATGACGATGCGGAAGCCTGATTCCGCATCGTTTCCCGGCATGGACGGGGCATGTCTTTTTACATAGGGATGTCGGCATGCGTCCCTTAACAAGAGCTGCATGTCCGATCAGGTGAGGCCTCCCACCCGCTTTCCGATACCGGTTTTCCCGGTCTTCGGCGCACGCCTGCGCTCTGCAACCTCCACGATCATTGCGATCGGCGTGGTGGCGCTGGCGGTCGTGCTGGCCGCCTGGATCAACCAGCAGGCGCGGCAGACGGCGGACCGCGTCTCCCATGCGATCGAGATCCGCGAACGGGCCGAGCGCTTCCTGGGCCGGATGCGCGATGCCGAGACCGGGCAGCGCGGCTTCCTGCTGACCGGTCAGGCCGATTATCTCGACCCCTTCACCGAGGGCCGGGCCGCCGCCGGCCCCGAACTCGACATCCTGGCCGCGCTGGTCGATGCCGATCCGGACCAGAAGGCTCGGGTCGCGGCCTTGCGTGCGGATATGGGCGTCAAGTTCGCGGAACTCGACCGCACGATCTCGCTGGAGCGTGCGGGGCGCCGGCCGGAAGCTCTGGCGTTGGTCCGCAGCGAGGCCGGCACGGCGGCGATGGACCGGCTGCGCGACAACGTCCAGGCCATCCAGCAGAGCGAGAATATCCGCCTGATGTCGCTTTACCGGCGCGAGGAGCGCCGCCGCCTCTGGGGCAGCACCGGCATCGTCGTGGCGCTGGCCGGCCTTGCCTTCGCTGCCTGGCAGCAATTGCGCCGCCGCCAGCGCCGCAGCAACGCATTGGCGATCAGCAATGCCGAGCTCGAGCGGATCGTGAGCGAGCGCACGCGCCAGCTCGAAAGCGAACGCCTGCGCATCGAGGCGCTGCTGCGCGACGTCAATCACCGCGTCGGCAACAACCTCGCCATGGTCTCGGCGCTGCTCAACGTGCAGAGCCGGCAGACGCGGGAGCCGGCGGTGAAGGCCGCGCTGGCACAGGCGCAATCGCGCATCCAGGCGATTGCGGCAGGTCAGCGGCGCTTGCGCCTGGACATCGAGACCGACGAGATCGATGCGCGACCCTATATGGAAGATCTGCTCGCCGAGATCGGCAAATCGGCGGAAGACCGGCCCATCAAGATCGATCTCGACATGGAGTCGATCCGTTTGCCCGGCCGCGACGCGGTTTCCTTCGTCGTCATTGTCAACGAACTCGTGACCAATGCCATCAAGCACGCCTTCCCGGACGGCATGGCGGGGCGGATCGTCATCCGTTTCGCCCCGGCCGACCATGAAGGCGAGCCCGCGCTTGCGCTGTCGATCGAGGATGACGGTGTCGGCATGCCGGCGGACGTGGCGAGCAAGGGCCTGGGCCAGACCGTGATCGCGAGCCTGCTGCGCAGCATGCGGGCGACCATGACGTCCGGGCCGCTCCATGATGACCATGCGGAGCGCCCCGGTACGAGGGTGATGATCGTCTTTCCAAAACGGGAAGCGCCCGCGCCCCAATCCTGAGATGCGTCAGCCCTGGGCCGACTCGAGGTCGGACGGTGCGACCGCGCTTTTCACGAAGGCCGCGACCTCGCGCGTCGAGAAGGGCTTGCGCAGGAAGCGGACGCCGCGCAGCGCGGCGGGCACCTCATGCGGCGCCGATCCCGAGACGAAGGCGAAGGGCGTTCCGCTGTCCTGGAGCACGCTCGCGACGTCGAAGGTCTTGCCGCCCACGACATCGATGTCGAGCAGGGCGCAGGCAAGCGGCTTCGCCGTCATGCGACGGGCTTCGGCCACGGATTCGACGACGATCAACTCGACGGCGTCGCCGAGCTGGTCGGCAACGGCGCTCTCGATGTCCATCGCGATGAACGGGTCGTCCTCGACGATCAGTACGCGGATATCAGCCATCGACCGGCTCTCTCACTCACTGCAATCTCTGGTTACGCGATGTCAACGTAACAGGATTGGCGAAGTTCCTGCTTCGGCACTCCAGCATGGCCGAAAGCTTGGAATTTGAGTCGAATTTGACCGGTCAAGGTTAGCAAAAGGTAATCCCGCCCGCGTTTGGGATGTCAGCGGCGGCGGCCTCCCGAGCCAGCCAAGGTCAGCTCGAACTGCGTCACGCCGACGGCGGCATTGAAGCCGCGCACCGTCTGCGCCACCCGCGGCTGAAGCGTGACCTTGTTGCCTTCGCCTCCGACGAGCGCAGACCCGGCGCCGGTCGCGGCCGGGGCGGGCGCCGTGTAGCTCCCGCTCAAGGCGCCCAGGGGCGCCCGCGCGTAGGGTCCGTAGACATGCCAGGCCATCCGCGTCCCGCGGATCGAGCCGAGATCGACCCCGTACTGGCGGACGATCCCGGTGTAATACTGTACCGGACCGCGGCGCGGCCTGAAGCGGCAGTCGAGCGGCTTCTGTGATTTGGCGATGGCGGCGAAGCCGGCGCCCACGGTGCAGGACAGGCGCCCGGTCGGCGGGCCGGAGGTCTGTGCCGCGGCGGGCTCATGCATTCCTATGAGGCCAGCGAAGGCAAGGGCGGTTAGGCAGGATCGGGAATGCCCAAGGCTCATCGCAAATGCTCCTGTGAACTGGCGGTACGAACGCCCCAAGAAACCCACAGTTCCTGGCTAGGGAACCAAAGGAGAGTTTGTAGCGTTGGCGTTTCATCTTGGCATGGGAATGTCGATGGCCGTGAGTCGTCCTCTTGGGGAAATCCCAACAATAATCGATCCGGAGTTCCTGGCGCTGCCGCCGTTCTGGGAGCTTGAGGACTTGATCGCCGCGGGCCTCGACTGCGAGGCCGCCCTGGCCGTGATGGCGGCGCGCCGCAGCGGCCCCCGCCTCGTCGATGGGATCGTGCCGAGCAGCCGGGAACGAAGCCTGCTGCTGCGCTTCCGGTCGTCCGACGACACGAACTGAAGTCCTCACTGGCAGAACCGCGAGGCGCGTGAGCGCCGCTCCTGAATGTCGACATGCAGGTGATTGGCATGGGCGGCATCCGAACCCGGCCCGAGCGTGGTCATGAAGGCGCCGCAGGCCGATTGCCTGACCGCATCGAGAAAGCGGTTCTGCGCAAGGCCCTGCGGCTTCTCGACCACGACCTCCACCGCATCCCCTCCAGTCCTCAGCTTGATCGCGAAGATGTCGAGCGCCTGGCCGGTCGCGTGCTCGCTGACCGGGCCGGTCGATGCGCGGTTGCGCCGCCGGCATTCGTGGCCGCCGCCGACGCGCAAGGCGACGAGATCGCGCTCGAAATGGCCGCGAGCCAGCGGCTGGAGGCTGCGGTCGAGCCAATCGGCGAGGGTGCGGGCCATGGCGCAGCTCAGCAAGGGCGGGGGTGCGAAGGTCACGACCGCTGGACCGCCCTGTCCGCGGATGGCGAGGGCCTCGACCCGGACCGGTTCGCTGACCCGGCAGGCCGGATCGCTATCCTGCGGCCCGGGCGTCGCCGCTGCGACGCGGTTGCCGGGAACCGCCGCCAAGGCCGACAGGCATGAAGCCTCGGTGGAGGGTGTTACCGGCGCATTCGCGCTCGGGGGTGCTGCCGTCGTAGCCGGCGGCTCGGCCTTTCCGGCTCCATCCGGCACGGACGGGCGCAATTCGGGCGGACGCGGCGGAGGCTTCTGTGCGGAGATCGGGGCCGTGACTGGGGCAGCCGCCGCAATGGCTGGCACCAGCCCGATGCCGAGGGCGATGATCAGAGAGAGGAGAAGCCCTTCGCCCGGACGACCACGGGCGTTCGCCCCGTACGGCTTGTTGGAATGTCGTGCTAGCTGTCCAGGGCCGAGGCGCTGACGATCGTGAGACCCGTCAGGCCGGCAAGGACCAGGGACAGGATGTCCGCGCCCGTCGCGCCCGGTTGCACGATCCCGGAAAAGAGGGCAGCCCCGATCGATAGCGCCGCGATCGCGGCCGAGAAGCAGGTCGTCGCCATAATCCACGCCCTCCCCAACTGCAAACGAAACTGTCATTCAACGCGGAACGCATCATCTCCGCCCGGGTTCCCGGATGGCAAGAAAAAAGGCCCGCGAATGGTGCCGCGGGCCTTGAGAATCTTCGACGGCGGTCGAAGCGTCAGGCGGCCTTGCGGCCGGCGCGGCGATCGAAGAACAGAGCCTGGCTGATCGCGGCCTTCACGGCCTCCGGCTGGAACGGCTTGGTGATCAGGAAGGCCGGCTCCGGCCGGTCGCCGGTCAGGAGGCGCTCGGGATAGGCGGTGATGAAGATCACCGGCACGTCGATCGAGGACAGGATCTCGTTGACGGCGTCGAGGCCGGAGCTGCCGTCGGCGAGCTGGATATCGGCGAGCACCAGCCCGGGCCGCCGCTTGGCGACGAGGGCGATCGCCTCGCGCTGTGTGCGGGCGACGCCGGTGACGGTATGGCCGAGCTCCTCGACCATGGTCTCGATGTCGAGCGCGATGATCGGCTCGTCCTCGATGATCAGTACCTCGGTCGCGACCTGCTCGGCGATTTCCTGGCCTGCGGTCTGGATCAGGGCGGAAGCCTCGGCCGCCGTCACGTCCATGACCTTGGCGACGTCGTCGAGCGGGAAGCCCTCGACCGTCCGCAGCAGGAAGGCTTGGCGCGGGCGCGGCGTCAGCGCCTCCAGATTGCGCTCGGCCGGGGCGCGCGAGAGCTCGACCACCGGCGCGGCCACGTCGACGCTGGCCGACGACCAGAGCTTCAGGAATGTCTTGTACAGACCGATGCGCGGATCGACGTCGCGCGGGAATCCGGAGGGGTCTGCGACCAGCGCTTCCAGCATGGCCACCACATAGGCGTCGCCGCTCGGCTGGCTGCCGCACAGCGCCCGCGCGAAGCGGCGCAGATACGGAAGATGAGGCGCAATTTCTTTTGCAATCGACATGAACGCGTCCCTTTTAACGTGCTGGAATAATGGCTTAGGATACGCGCGAGACAAGGAATTTATTTTTTCCTAACTGTGGAACCTTGTCTGGGGGGGCTCGTTGTAAAGGCGTATTGGTGTCGCTATCGCGTCGTGGCCTTGGCAACGGGCAGGATGTTGCAAGGCCTGGGATAGTGATGTTCGAGAATGAGGGACCGGCTGGAAAAGCTGGCCCGTCGGTGGTGCGAGGGCTGAGATGAACGGGTTGGATGCAGCGATGACTGAACCGGACGATCCCGACGAAGGTTTCGATCTGGTTCTGGACCCCAAGGTGCAGGAATCCATCGGCCGCTCCCTCAAGGCCCATTACGACGACATCGTGAACGCACCCGTGCCCGACAAGTTTCTCGTGCTGCTCGCGCAGCTTGAGGCGACCGAGCAGCGTGCAGCTGGAGCGTCGCGCGATGAGTCCCAGTGATATCGCGCCTGCAGGCCAGACTGAAACCCTGGCGCAGGAACGCAGGACCGAAGACTTCAAGGACGGGTTGATCCGCGAGATTCCGAATCTGCGCGCTTTCGCCGCCTCGCTCTCGGGTTCCATGCAGCTGGCCGACGATCTCGTGCAGGACACGCTGCTGAAGGCCTGGGGCAATTCGGACAAGTTCGAACCCGGGACCAGCCTGCGGGCCTGGCTCTTCACTATCCTGCGTAACACCTATTACTCGCTGTACCGCAAGCGCGGTCGCGAGGTGCAGGACAGCGAAGGCACCTATGCCGAGCGCATGGCGACGCATGGCAATCAGGAAAGCCATCTCGACCTCGCCGATTTCCGCAAGGCGCTGGCGAAGCTCCCGGAGGAGCAGCGCGAAGTGCTGATCATGGTCGGCGCGACCGGGCTCTCCTATGAGGAAGCCGCCGAGATCTGCGGCGTGGCGATCGGGACGATCAAGAGCCGGGTCAATCGTGCGCGCACGAAGCTGGCCGAGCTCCTGTCCATCGGCAGCGTCGATGACCTCGGTCCGGGCCGCACCAATGCAGCCGCGATGCAGAGAGTTGGTTCCGAACCCGTTGGATCTTGATGCGTTTGCGGCGTTTCAGCACAGTCAGGACGCGTCTGCTGGCTTTGCTGGTCGCGATCGCCATCCCGATCGCCTGCGCCTCGGCCTTTGCGGCTTACGCGACCTATCGGGCCGCGATCGTCGCGATCGAAGCCGCGCAGGCGCGCGCCGTCGATGATTTCGCGGTGCGCACCCGCGTCTGGTATCGCGGCATGTCGCGTGCACTGCTCGCCTTCGGCGCCACGGCAGCCGAAACCGGGCTCGCCACGGCCGGATGTCGCGATGCCGGCGTCAAGGCGATGGAACGGTCCGAAGGCTTCCGCGGCTTTCTGCTGCGCGGCACGGATGGACGGGTTTGCGCCGGGGCTGTCGATCCGGACCTTTCCGCTGAGGCGTTGGACGGCTTCGCGAGGCAGCTCGCGGGCCGGCCCGCAGTCGGAATGTGGAACGGCGCCAATCTCGGCCGTATGCGCTACGATCAGGTCACCGCCGGCGGGCGCCGCTATCTCGCCATCCTGGCCTCGGACATCCCCGGTGCGAATGGTGGATTGCAGCAGGCCCTGCTGCTGACGACCCCCGAACTGCTCGAGAACGTCTTCGATCTCGGCGAGGACGGCCAGGTCCTCAATGTCGCCTTGGTCGGACGCGATGCCGGCGTCATCGCCAGCCGTGGCAATAATCGCGACATGTCGTGGCTGCCGCGGACCGACCGCGTGATCGAGAAACATGCGCGCTGGATCGCGCCGAGCCGTGCCGGGGTCGACAAGGTCTATGCTGCCCGCGTGGTCGCCGAGCCGGACTTCTATATCGTCGCCAGCTTCGACGATCGTCCGGCCGACGCCGCCCGGCTGCAATTCGTGGTGCTGCTGCTCGCCCCGCTCCTGACGCTTGCCCTGCTCTGCCTGGTCTGCATGCGGGCGATCGACAAGCATTGCCTGCGCTGGCTGCGCGGGATCGAGGTCGCGGCGCGGTCGCGGACCTCCAACAACCGCGTACGCGCCTCCGTGGCGGACGACATGCCGAGCGACATCCGCAGCGTCGCCGAGGCATTCAACGGCATGGTCGAGGAGCAGGAGGTGCGTCAGCGCCGCCTCCAGACCGCACTCGACGACAACCGCTTCCTCGTCCGGGAGCTGCATCACCGGGTCAAGAACAGCCTGCAGGTCGTGCAGAGCTATATCGGGCTGAGCAAGCGCGATCATCGCGACGAGGCGCGGCTCGCTCTGGCCGATGCCGAATGCCGGGTGCATGTGCTGTCGGCGGCCTATCGTTTCACCCTCGCCGATGGCGAGATGCAGCCGGTCCGGGTCGACCTCTTCCTCGACGACGTCGTCACCATGATCTCCAACCTGATTCGCAGCCGCGACCAGTGGGTGACGAGCCGGATCGAGACCGAGGCGACGCTGTCCGTCGACCGCATCATCCCGCTCGGCTTTCTCGTGGCGGATGTCGCATCGAGAGCGCTGCGCAGCACGCCGGGCGTGCGGATCGCCGTGGAGGTCCTCGATCTCGATGATTCGGCGATCGAGGTCGGGCTCGAGGTCGATCGCGACATCCAGCATAGCCCGCCGCCACGGCTCTTCGCCGGGCTGCTCACCCAGATCGAGGCCGTCCAGACGCAGGAGCCCGGGGGCCGCAGCCTGGGCCGCTGGCGGATCGGCCACGGCTCCTGAAATCTTCAGGTTCGAAAATCTTCGGGTCACACGAGAAAGCGCGCCGCCATCCGGGTCTCTCCGGAATGACGGCGCGCTCGTAGTGATAGTGGATGTTCAGCGAACGATATGCGTGATCGGCCCTTCGGCCATCGCCTGCTGCGACGGCGAGGCGATCGCGCGCTTCGCGGCGCTGCGCGAGCGGTCGGACCGGTCGACGGCAGCGAACTGGACGGCATCGGCCTGACCGCGCTCACCCTTCGCGAGAGCGACGCTCGTCGAGCTCTGGTCCGCCGGCATCTGAAGCCCGGCACCCAGGGTCATGCCGGTCACGGCCCCACCCATGAGGCCGAAGAAGACGATGGCGCGCATGGCCGGCGCGAGGCTGGACTTGAGCATGGATGTCTCCAGGGCTGGCCGGCCGATTGACCGGCTTTCGGGATTGAAAACGCCCGAAATGCGGCTCAGGTTCCCATCAAGGCGTTCGTCGGCCCGCGGCTTCCGTCGCAGCGGAACGCGGAACGCCTTCGCAGCGTTGTCGGAAAAGCCGGATTTGCGCCGGCGATCGGGGGGATCGAATTAAGCCATGAACATCGCCAGCCGGCCGGGACGTCTCGGCACGCCCTGCCTCGCCTGCCCTTTACGGCTCAAGCCCGCTTTCAGGGACAAGTCGGATGAGGAGATCCGCTTCATCCAGACGATGAAGACCGATCACCGTACCGTGCACGCCGGGCAGGACATCATTCATCCCGGGCAGGAGGATGCGGAGCTCTACACGCTCTTCTCGGGCTGGGCCTTCCGCTACAAATCCCTGCCGGACGGGCGCCGCCAGATTCTCAATTTCCTGCTGCCGGGCGACTTGGTCGGATTGCAGGCGTCGCTGCTCTCGGCCGCCGAGCACGGCATCGAGGCCCTGACGGATGTCGAGCTCTGCGTCTTCCCCCGCAAGCGTCTCTGGGACCTGTTCGTGCGGATGCCGACGCTGGCCTACGAAGTGTCCTGGCTCGGCTCGCGCGAGGAGTGCATGGTCGACGACAACCTCACCTCGGTCGGCCAGCGCAACGCGGGCGAACGCATCGCCGCTCTGATCATCGCGCTCTATCACCGGGCCGACGCGCTCGGGCTCGTCACCAATAACGGCTTCGACTTCCCGCTCTCGCAGCAGCAGCTTGCGGATGCGCTCGGGCTCTCGCTCGTTCACACCAGCAAGACCTGGTCGCGGCTGCGTCGCGAAGGCTTGTTCTCGCTGGCAGGGGGAAAGCTCACCTTGCTCAATCCGCATCTCACGGCGCGGATGGCGGCGGCCTATGAGAGGATCACGGCGCCAAGGCCGCTGATCTGACGGCATGGTTTTGGGCCGTTGCGGATTAAGGACTTGGCTAAGCCGCGCTCTTGACCCCATATGCCCCGCAGGTAACGTTGATTTGCGTCAGACGCGTCGTCTCTGCGGCGTTCAAGGGGTGTCATGTCTTCGACGGTTCGTCATCGCCCACCGCGTGCCGCTTCGCTGGCGACTCGCCTGGGGCAGTCCCGCGTCGCGACGCGGATCGAAGGCGAGATGCGCGTCACCGCCGCCGATCTCGTCGATCGCGTGGCCGAGGCGAAGCTGAAGGTCGCGGCCGTCCGCTACAAGGTCGAGGGCGAGGTCCGCAACACCGCGGAGAAGTTCAAGAGCCGCGTCAGCGAGGCCAAGGCGAAGCTCGGCGACGAGGCGCGTTTCATCAAGTCCTGGATCGACGATCCCCGGCGGACCGGCTCGGTCACGCCGTCGAGCCCGGCGCTCGCCAAGCGCATGGCCTCCTTCGTCGATCCGGAGCAGCCCGGCCCGGTTATCGAGATTGGCCCGGGCACCGGCCCCGTCACCGAAGCGCTGATCGAGCGCGGCATTGATGAAAGCCGCTTGATCCTCGTCGAGTACAGCCCCGAATTCTGCGAATTGCTCAGCAAGCGCTTCCCGCGGGCGACGATCGTGCAGGGCGATGCCTATGCCCTGTCGGAGACGCTCGCCGGCCATCTCCATGAGAAGGCGATCGCGCTGGTTTCCAGCCTGCCTTTGTTCAACCGCCCGCCGGCCGCGCGTTCGGCGCTGGCGCGTGAGGTTTTCCCGCTGCTCGTCGAGGGCGCGCCCTTCATCCAGTTCACCTACTCGGTCATCTCGCCGATCCCGCGGAAGGGCTCGGGCCTCAAGGCCTTCGTGTCCGATTGGGTGCTGCGCAACATCCCGCCGGCGCGAGTCTGGGTTTATCGCCAAATTCGCTGATTTCCGGGGGTGCTGACGCTACGTCAGTGCATTCCGGAGCGAATTTCGGCCGTTTCCACACGAAATCGTAAGACCTCGCTGTTAGGCAGCGCTCGCGATCAGGTGCCTATTGGCCTGCTCGGCAGTGAGGAGCCTAACAGCCGATGAGTGGCGCAGTCCTCCGCTACAGTTTGCCGCGTTGGCGCGTGACGCGCTGGTTGGCGGATGCCGGACCGGATGTCCCGCCGGAAATCCGCGTGGCGCTCATCGCCAGCCTTTACGGCACGCTCCCGATCTTCATCGGCGGCGTCGTGAATTCGCTCGCCGTCTCCTTCCTGATCGCCTGGCGCATCCCGACGCTGCCCTTCATGCTCTGGTGCACCTTCGAGGTCATCTGCTGCAGCATCCGCCTGATCGTCCTGGTTCACGCCCGCCGCCGTGCCGCGCGCGGCGCCCCGACGCCGACCGATCTCTATCTGCTGCTGGGCGTCGCCTGGGCAGCGGGGATCGGCGCCGGCACCTTCCTCAGCCTGATGAGCGGGGACTGGGTCGCGGCGACATTGGCCTGTCTCTCGGCCGCCGCGATGGTCGGCGGCATCTGTTTCCGCAATTTCGCCGCGCCGCGCATGGCCGGCGTGATGATCGGGCTGACGCTGGGCCCCTGCGTGCTGGCGACGCCGTTCCTGGCCGAGCCGATGCTGCTGATCACCTTCATGCAGATCCCGCTCTATCTCTTCAGCATGACGGTCGCCGCCTACAAGCTGAACGCCATGCTGATCTCCACCATGCGGGCCGAGCGCGAGAACGCCTTCCATGCCCGGCACGACATGCTCACCGGCTTGTCGAACCGGACCGGGCTGGCCAAGGCCTTCGCGACGCGGTTCGAGAGCGAGACCGCGCCACGGGGGCTCGCGCTGGTCTATCTCGATCTCGATGGCTTCAAGGCGGTCAACGACAATTACGGTCACATGGCGGGCGACGCCCTGCTGCAGCTCGTCGCCGAGCGCTTGCGCGGCCTCGTCCGCAGTTCGGACATCGCGGCGCGCATCGGCGGGGACGAGTTCGTCGTGCTCTCCGAGCAGACCGAACGAACGCAGCTCCAGCGCTTCGGCGAGCGCATCGTGCGCGAAATCTCGGAACCCTACGAACTCGACAGCGGGCACCAGCTCCAGATCGGCGCCTCCGTTGGCATCGCGCTCGCCCCCGAGCATGGCCGCGACATGAACAGCCTGATGACGGCCGCCGATGCGGCGCTCTACCAGGCGAAGTCGCGCGGCAAGTCGCTCTGCGTCATCGCCGGGCAGCGCTCCGTCCTGGATGCCCGGGCTGCGAGCGGACGCCATCCGCGCTTGCAGTAGGGTAACAGGCGGTCGCCGGCGTCGCGCTTCGGCATAGGCTCGGCGCTTGACCGCAGGCACGGCCTCGGGCTTGGCTCTCCCGCCAAGGGGAACGGCCGGGGCGCGAGCGTGACGGATATCGGGCGGCTGGTCCGCGACATCGCCGATGAGATGCGGGGCGCTGAGGAGCGCGGCGAGGTCGCGACCTATATCCCGCCGCTCGCCCGCATCGATCCCCGCCAGTTCGGGCTCTGTGTCGTGACGGCGGATGGCGAGGTCCATGCGTCCGGCGACGCCGAGGAGCCCTTCTCGATCCAGAGCGTCTCGAAGGTCTTTGCGCTGACGCAGGCGCTCGGCAAGGTCGGCGACACGCTCTGGCGCCGGGTCGGCCGCGAGCCCTCGGGCACGCCGTTCAATTCCATCGTCCAGCTCGAGCGCGAGCAGGGCGTGCCGCGCAATCCCTTCATCAATGCCGGCGCCCTCGTCGTCGCCGATATCAACCTCGCCGGCCACGAGCCGCGCGTCGCCATCGGCGAGTTGCTGCGCTTCATGCGCTATCTCGCCGATGACGACACGATCATCATCGATGAAGCCGTGGCGCGGGCCGAGCAGGCGACCGGCTTCCGCAACATCGCGCTCGCCAATTACATGAAGGCCTTCGGCAACATCACCCATCCGCCGGAGCTCACGCTCGGCGTCTATTTCCACCAATGCGCCATCGCGATGAACTGCCGCCAGCTCGCCATGGCCGGGCGCTTCCTGATGCATGGCGGCTTCTACGAGCCCGGCGGCCCCCGCGTCGTCTCGGGCCAGCGGGCGCGGCGCATCAACGCGCTGATGCTGACCTGCGGCCATTACGACGCTTCGGGCGATTTCGCCTTCCGCGTCGGCCTGCCCGGCAAGTCCGGCGTCGGCGGCGGCATTCTCGCGATCGCGCCGGGCAAGGCCGCGATCGCGGTCTGGTCGCCCGGGCTCAATGCCAACGGCAATTCCCTGCTCGGCACGCTGGCGCTCGAACGCCTGACCGAAGCGACGGGCTGGTCGGTTTTCGCGCGGTAGGAACAAGGCTCGTCATGCTCGGGCTCGACCCGAGCATCTCAGGCCGAAGGAGGCGCCGTTTCTGCAGGAGATTCTCGGGTCTGCGCGGAGTTTATCCTTGGGCCGACCAGGGGTCGGACCCGAGGGCTTCGCCCGAGAATGACGGCGAGGTGCCAGCCTAGCTCCGCAGCCCCGGCGCTTCCTGCCCGGTGCGGGCGACGTATTCGGTATAGCCGCCGCCATAGGCATGGACGCCGTCCGGCGTCAGCTCCAGCAGGCGGTTGGAGAGCGCGGCGAGGAAATGCCGGTCGTGGCTGACGAAGAGCATCGTGCCCTCGTAGTTCGAGAGCGCGGTGATCAGCATCTCCTTGGTGGCGATGTCCAGGTGGTTGGTCGGCTCGTCCAGCACCAGGAAATTCGGCGGGTCATAAAGCATCATCGCCATGACGAGCCGGGCCTTCTCGCCGCCTGAGAGCACCCGGCAGCGCTTCTCGACATCGTCGCCCGAGAAGCCGAAGCAGCCGGCGAGCGAGCGGAGCGACCCCTGTCCGGCCTGCGGGAAGCGGTCCTCCAGCGCCTCGAACACGGTGCGCTCGCCGTCGAGCACCTCCATGGCATGCTGGGCGAAATAGCCGAGCTTGACGCTGGCGCCGATATTGACCGTGCCGGCATCGGGCTCGGTCGTGCCGGTGACGAGCTTCAGCAGCGTGGACTTGCCGGCGCCGTTGACGCCGAGCACGCACCAGCGCTCCTTGCGCTGGATCTGGAAATTCAGCCCCTCATAGATGCTGCGGCTGCCATAGGCCTTGTTCACGTTCTTGATGCTGACGACATCGTCGCCGGAGCGCGGCGCCGGCTGGAACTCGAAGGCGACGCTCTGGCGCCGCCGCGGCGGCTCGACGCGCTCGATCTTGTCGAGCTTCTTGACCCGGCTCTGCACCTGGGCGGCATGCGAGGCTCGCGCCTTGAAGCGCTCGATGAAGGCGATCTCCTTGGCGAGCATGGCCTGCTGGCGCTCGAACTGCGCCTGCATCTGCTTCTCGGCCAGCGCCCGTTGCTGCTGGTAGAACTCGTAATCGCCGGAATAGGTCGTCAGCGCGCCGCCATCGATCTCGATGATCTTGCCGACGATGCGGTTCATGAACTCGCGATCGTGCGAGGTCATCAGCACGGCGCCGTCATAGTTCTTGAGGAAGGATTCCAGCCAGATCAGGCTTTCGAGGTCGAGATGGTTCGACGGCTCGTCGAGCAGCATCGCGTCGGGACGCATCAGCAGGATGCGGGCGAGCGCGACGCGCATCTTCCAGCCGCCGGAGAGGCCGCCGACATCGCCCTCCATCATCTCCTCGCTGAAGCCCAGTCCCGCGAGCACCTCGCGCGCGCGGCCGTCGAGCGCATAGCCGTCGAGCTCCTCGAACCGGCCCTGCACCTCGCCATAGCGGGTGATGATCTCTTCCATCTCGTCGGCCCGGTCGGGATCGACCATGGCGGCTTCGAGTTCGGCGAGCTCGGCTGCGACCGTGCTGACCGGGCCGGCCCCGTCCATGACCTCGGCGACGGCGCTGCGCCCGGCCATTTCGCCGACATCCTGGCTGAAATAGCCGATGGTGATGCCGCGATCGGTCGAGACCACGCCTTCGTCGGGCGCCTCCTCGCCGGTGATCATCCGGAACAGCGTGGTCTTGCCGGCGCCGTTGGGCCCGACTAGGCCGACCTTCTCGCCCTTCAGCAGCCCGGCCGAGGCCTCGATGAAGACGATCTGCTTTCCGTTCTGCTTGCTGATGTTCTCGAGGCGGATCATGGAAATGGGGAACCTTGGCAGGGGCGGCGCCAATGACCACCGTGAGGCGGTGATTGGCGGAACCGCGCCGTCATCCCGGGCTTGACCCGGGATCCATCGGAAGGCGCCGGAGCTCTACGATGGATCCCGGATCGGCGCCGCTTCGCGGCTTGTCCGGGATGACGGGGGGATGGATGAATTGATTGGAGAGCGCTCTACGCGATGAAGGCGGTCAGGGGAAGGCTATTGACCGTGATCAGGCCGAGATGACGGCGCTGCGGGCATTGGCGGCGCTCAGGAGATCGGCGGGCGCCAGCGCGATCTGCAGGCCGCGCTGGCCGCCATTGACATAGACCAGCGCCTCGGCAGAAGCCGCCTCGTCCACGATCGTCGGCAATCTGCGCTTCTGGCCGAAGGGGCTGACCCCGCCGACCTTGTAGCCGGTCAGGCGCTCGGCATCCGGCACCGGCATCATCGCCGCAGCCTTGCCGCCGAACGCAGCCGCGACCTTCTTCATGCTGGCCTCGCGGTCGGAGGCGAGCACGATGCAGACTGGCTTGCCGTCGACCTGCGCGATCAAGGTCTTGAGCACGCGCTGGGGCGGCTCGCCCAGCGCCTCCGCCGCCTGCAACCCGACGCGCTCGGCATTCGGATCGTAGGTGTAGCCGTGCAGCTCGAAACGGATTCCGAGCTGCTTCAGCGCCAGCGTGGCGGGGGTCGTCTGGGCCATCGTCCCGGCGCCTGTGGGGAAACATAAATCTCTGACTCTCTCTGAAGAGATTTCCTAAGAATATCAATGTGGCTGTGCTTCCGGTGCTGGGCTATCTCTGACTCGCAAAACGCAGTTGCTTGACTCGAAGGTCGGCTCTTCGCAAAAGCCTGACTCATCGCTTTATGTCCTAAAATTTCTCGCTGCAGAGGCCTCCTTGCACAGCTTCGCGACCTCGGGATCGGCGGATTGAACGCATCCTGGCTCGCGCAATGTCGGAGAAAGTCGGTTCTGATAAGCCCGTTCTCAAAAATGCCTGACTCGAATGTTCTATCTTCTGTAGAAGATCGACTCAAATCGCTGATCTAACGCGTAAGTTGGTCTCGCAGACGCCGCCTAAGCCGCGCCATGCTCCCCCTCGCTCGCAGGCGCTCTCCAATCCATACGTCCGTTGGCTCGTCGAACCTACGCAGTCCGATCCGCTGCCGCGGCCGGCTAAAAATCGGGCTTAAGATCCGGCTCGCGCTTCCAGCCGGCCTCTGGGTAGCACAACACTCAGCCTACCAATCACGGTAAAAGCCGGCCCTTCTGCTCCGGAGTAGCGGAAAATGGCGACTCGCGGTCGAATACCTGCGGGGAATGCAAACCCCAAAGCCCTGCAGTTCAAGAATCATAGACTCTAGCCGACAGCGGGGCGCGCCCAGCATACTGCTTAGCAACGAGCACGATGGGTGCGGGGGTCTCCGCCCTCAGCCGAAGCAACCGGTCGTTGGAGAGGCACGCCTAAAAGCGGGTTTGCAGCTGCAGCCTTCGACTAGAGGCCCAAATCGGCGGCGGCAGATCGACCAGATCGCGCCCTTCGTCGGCCGCGGATTCATTGCTGCTTGCCCGCATCGCTCAACCTGCAGCCCGTGAGATCCGAGACGAGGCTCCCCGAGAAGCGCTCTGATCGGGATTTGTCGAGAAAATCTGACTCTTTTGCGCCGAAGGATGGCAATCACGAACCGTTTTAGCGACAAACTCCGGGCCGCTGTCTGAACGCACATATTCCGGAACACCGCGCAGGATGAAGAGGTCCGAGAGGACGTCGATGAAATCGGTCGACCTGAGCCGCCGATAGATGCGGATCGCCAGGCATTCCCGGGTGAGCTCGTCGATCACGTTCAACATGCGAAACCTCCGGCTGTTGTGGGTGAGGTCCTCGACAAAGTCATAGGACCAGACGTGGTTTGGGTGTTCTGGCCGCAGCCGCACGCAAGATCCGTCGCTCAGCCAGAGGCGCCTCTTCTTCGGCTGCCGCCGAGGCACTTTCAGCCCTTCTCGCCGCCAGATCCGCTCGATGCGCTTGACGTTTACTGCCCAGCCGGCGGGATGCAGCAGCGCTGTGATCCGCCGATAGCCGTAGCGCCCATATTGGGTGGCGAGCTCGACGATATCAGCCGTCAACGCTGCTTCGTCGGCGCGCCCCATTGGCTGCTTTCGCTGCGTCGAACGATGCTGCCCCAGGACCCGGCACGCCAGTCGCTCCGAAACATGGAGCTTCACCACGACATGCTCGATACAACGGCGACGCCGGGCGGGGCTCAGAAGTTTCCCGAGGCGGCCTCTTTGAGAATGAACTTCTCAAGCGTCAGGTCCGACACGGCCTTGCGTAGACGCTCGTTCTCCTTCTCAAGGTCCTTCAGGCGCTTCACTTGATCGCTCTTCAGGCCGCCGAACTCCTTGCGCCAACGATAATAGGTGAAGGCCGTCACCCCGATCGTCCGGACTGCCTCGGCAACCGGCCGACCCTGAGACAGCAACACGTCAACCTGTCGCAGCTTCGCGACGATCTCTTTAGGCTTGTGCTTCTTCTGCGCCATAGCGGCTTCCTCCAAGGCTCAAAAGCCTACTCCACGGAGGACCACTTTTCAGGGGGCAGGCCAAGCCCGGCGAGATGCATGCCCGAGGCCGGCTGATTTATGCCCATGACGGCGGCCGCCTCATGATCACGAAGCCGATCGACGGCAATCCCGCCACGGCGGCCAATGGTGGCACCATCGGCATTACGGCTGCGATCCGTTACCAGGTCCTCGCTTGGCACAAGGCCAGCAACACGCATGGCGGCACGGCGATCAAGAGCCCGCCTAGCGAGCGCCCAAACGGCATTCGTTGCCTTCCTTCGCGATCCTGACGGAAACAGGCTGACTGCGCGCCCTCAGCCGACTAGACGAATGTCGCGTGTTATCGAGAGGACCTCCTCGGCGGCGGCCGGCGCCGT
The DNA here is from genome assembly GCF_016428755.1 of Allobosea sp. ASV33. Taxonomy (GTDB): domain Bacteria; phylum Pseudomonadota; class Alphaproteobacteria; order Rhizobiales; family Beijerinckiaceae; genus Allobosea. The sequence continues at coordinate 75,754 of NZ_JAELTI010000006.1, read as the reverse complement.
AGGAGCAGACAGCTGCGACATTAAGACGAGCTCGGCTCAAATCGACCTGTCCGACGACGCGCCGGGTTACCGGGAGGCCGAGAGTTCAACGCCGCGCCAGAAGCGGAACTAAGCGCGCTGCCTGGAAGCAGCCATTGGAAGCGTTGTCGGCGTCTTACCTCAAGCAGCAAGGACTACGGCAGCTTGGCGCAGACGCAAGCGCTCAAGCTTCACATGACCTGGGCCAACGAATGGTGATACGGGCTTCCCGTCGGCATCTGGCTAAAGCGCGCTCAGCCTTCCATCTCCTCGATGTTGGCGAGCACACGCCCAAGAAGCGCGACGAGCGTTGCAACCTCCTCGGTGGATAGCCCCTTCGTCATATCGGCATTGCCCTGACGCAGCACCGCGCGCCCGGCCGGCAGGCGTCCGCGGGCCTCATCCGTCAGAGCGATCAGACTGGATCGACGATCCCGCGGGTCGGGCTCGCGGGTGATCAGCCCGTCGCGCTCCATGCGCGTGAGCATCTGTGCCATGGTCGGTTGCTCGACCTTGGCCAGGCGCGCCAGCTCGCTTTGCGAGAGGCGAGCGCCGCTTTGAAGGGCGGCGAGCACAGGCAGCTGGGCCGTCGCGAAGCCGAGAGCGCGAAGCCTCGCATCGCCGATGCGCATCATCCCCCGGGCGATGCGGCTGAAATAATGCCCCGGATGGCTTAACGGATCCCACTCGCCATCGACCATTGCATAGGCTCCTATGTTAATATACATAGGAGGCTATGTATATGGAAGACAAGGAGATGACAATGGATCGCATCGCGATCATCGGCGCGGGCCCTGGCGGGTTGATGCTAGCTCGACTTCTGCAGCGTGAAGGAAAGCGGGTCGTCGTGTTCGAGCGGGACCGGCATCAGGGCGAGCGCCCACAGGGTGGATCGCTGGATCTCCATGAAGAGACCGGCCAACACGCGATCCGATCTGCAGGGCTCCAGCCTGAGTTTGCCGCCGTCGCGCGTCCCGAGGATCAGGGCGACCGCTTGTACGATACCGAGGGAACGCTTCTCTACGACCGGGACGGCTTGGGTGACGACCGGCCGGAAGTCGACCGCGGCGCGCTTCGGCAAATCCTTTTGAATTCCCTTGAGCCGGGGACCGTGCGATGGGGACACCGCATCGGTGCGATCCGGCCGAAGGACACCTCCTTCGAGGTCTGCGGCGACGGCTGGAGCGAGCCGTTCGACCTCATCGTCGGCGCCGACGGGGCGTGGTCCTGCGTCAGGCCGCTGCTTAGCGAAGCTGAACCGAGCTACGAAGGCGTGACGCTGGTCGAACTGGGGTTCGATATCGATCGCCACCCGGCGGTCGATGCTTTGACCGGCCGGGGAAAGATGTTCGCGGTCGGAGACAACCGTGCGCTCATCACGCAGCGGAACGGCCAGCGGCATATCCGGGGATATGCCGGCTTGCGTGTTCCGGAAGGGATCGCGCGGCAATGGCGGGCGTTGCCTGCGGAGCAGTTGAGAGCCATTTTGCTTGAGGCATTCATCGGCTGGGCTCCCTCCTTGATGGAGGTCGTCGAGAGCGGGGATATCCTCGCAATACGCCCGCTCCATGCCTTGCCGATCGGGCACCGTTGGCGAAGCGCGCCTGGATTGACGTTGCTCGGGGACGCCGCGCATCTGATGTCCCCGTTCTCGGGCGAAGGGGTTAATCTGGCACTTGCCGATGCGACCGACCTCGCACAGGCCCTCGTCTCCGGCCAGGGCTGGGCGGCAGTCAGTGCATCCGAGGAAGCGATGGCGGCGCGGGCCGAAATCGCGGCCGAAGGCGCTGCTCAAGGGGTGGAAGGCGTCTTCTCTTCCCTGGGCGCCGCGTCGGTTCTGGAGCACTATCTGGAGCGCACGAAAACATAGGGCAAGACGAGCGTTGAGTGACGCGATGTTCACGCGAACAGGCGGATACTCGATCCGACAGCGTATCGGCGCTGAGCGCCATCAGCTGACGTTGGCACATGGCGCGGAAGCAGACATTGTCTTCGGTATCGCGCGTGAGGATAACGATGATATCCCGGCATCACTTATCGGCCGCCATTTCGCGGAGGTGGCCGACGAAGAGGGCCGTAAGCGGTGACAAGGTTCGGCCCCCCTTCTTCACAAGACTGATCTGCCTCTCGAACCCTGCCGCCTCGATCCTGCGCGACCGGATCGCTGGATAGGCATCGATCTCCTTTGCCGATGAAGGCAGGATCGCGATGCCCAGACCGGCCTGCACCATTCCTACAGCCGTCATCATATAGGTCACTTCGACCGCTGGGCGCGGGATCAGCCCTGCAGCATGAAAGCCGGCCTCGACCACGGCGCGGACGCTGGTATCCGGATCCATCATAATCAAAGGGTATCGCATCAGCAGGTCCGGGGTTACGAGCTGCGCTTCAGCGAGCGCGTGAACCTGCGGAAAGACCACATGCATGCGGTCTTCGATCGTGAGCAGAACATCGACATCGGCCGCATTGGCTGGCCCGCCCGTCACCCCGATATCGACCTCCTCTGCCTCCACAAGCCCCAGGACGCGCCGGGCGATCACATCGCGTATGCGGAAATCGGCGCCCGGATACGCGACGCGGAACGAAGCGATGGCTTTCGGCAGCAGGGCGGCGGCGGCCGTGGGCAAGGCAGCGACCCTGACCAGACCCTGATATCCGGCCCCGTGGTTGCGAACCTCGGCCACGACGCCATCCAGATCCTGGACGAGGCGGCCCAGGACCGGAAGCAGGTCGCGCCCGGTTTGGGTGAGCGCGACCGAGCGCGAAGTCCGGTCGAACAGCCTGACGCCGAGACCCTCCTCAAGCTTTCGGATCTGCACGGTCAGGGTCGGTTGCGCGACATGCAGCAGCGCAGCGGCGCGGGTGAAGCTACCCAACCGCGCGACGGTCACGAAGGCCCTGATTTGACGAAGGTTAAGATCCATAGTGAAAAGCTATTTCAGAGATTGAATCATTTCAATTGATTGATCACCCTCCTCGCGCCAGCCTTGCCGAATGCGAACCATCAGGATCGGTGCCGGAGCGGGTTTCGCGGGGGATCGGATCGAACCCGCCGTCGAACTCGCCTGTCATGGGAACCTCGATTATCTCGTCTTTGAATGCCTGGCGGAGCGGACGATCGCTCTTGCCCAGCAGGCGCGTCTCGCGGACCCGGACAAGGGTTACGATGTTCTGCTGGAGCTGCGCATGTCCGCCGTGCTTGCCGCCTGCCGCGAGAACGGCACGCGGATCGTCACCAATATGGGCGCCGCCAACCCGCTGGCGGCCGCGGAACGAGTCCGGGATGTCGCGCGCCGGCTGGGTCTCGCCGGCCTGAAGGTCGCGGCCGTGACAGGCGACGATGTGCTCGAAGCCATCCGCGGCAGCCGGCTCTCGCTTCTGGAAGGCGGCACGCTGGCCGACCTGGACAATCGCATCATCTCAGCCAACGCCTATACCGGCGCGGCTCCGATCGCCGAGGCGCTAGCGGCGGGCGCCGATGTCGTCGTGACCGGACGAGCGGCCGATCCGGCGCTGTTCCTGGGACCGCTGATCCATTCCTTCGGCTGGGCTGCGGACGATTGGGAGACACTCGGCAAAGGCGTGCTGGCCGGGCATCTGCTCGAATGCGCCGGACAGGTTACCGGCGGCTATTTCGCCGATCCGGGCGTGAAAGACATCGAGGGACTGGCGCGCCTCGGCTTTCCGATCGGCGAGGTTTCCGAGAACGGCGATCTTATCGTGACCAAGCTCGAAGGGACCGGCGGCGCTGTCACGACCGCCACGGTCAAGGAACAGCTCCTCTACGAGATCGAGGACCCCGCGCGGTATCTACAACCCGATGTCGTGGCGGATTTTTCACAGGTTCGCGTCCGGAGCGTGGGGCCGGACCGGGTTGCGGTCGACGGCGGAAACGGCGCGGCGCGGACCGGTCTGCTCAAGGTCTCGATCGGCTATATCGACGGCCATGTCGGCGAGGGCCAGATTTCCTATGCCGGGACGGGAGCCGTCGAGCGCGGCCGCCTGGCGCTCGCAATCGTGCGCGAGCGCCTGGCGCTCACCGGCGTGCCAATGACGGAGGTTCGTTTCGACCTGGTCGGCGTGGATGCGCTGCACGGCGCCGCGCTGTCGCAGGGCGGTGCTCCCTACGAGGTTCGCGTACGCGTGGCCGCGCGGACCGAGGCGGCGGCCGACGCGATAGCGATCGGCAACGAGGTCGAGGCGCTCTACACCAACGGCCCGGCCGGCGGTGGAGGCGTATCGAAATCGGTGAGGCAGGTCGTCGCGATCGCCTCGGCTTTGGTGCCCGAAAGCCTCGTTTCGACCCAACTCGGCTTCTTCGAGGCCTGACGCCATGAAGCTCCGCCAGATCGCGCATTCCCGGACCGGCGACAAAGGTAATGTCTCGACCATATCGGTCATTGCTTTCGACGAAGCTGACTATTCCCTCCTTGCCGAACAGGTCACGGCGGCTCGCGTCGCCGCGCATTTCGCTGGCATCGTGACGGGGCCGGTCATCCGCTACGAGCTCCCGCAGCTCGGCGCCCTGAATTTCGTCATGAAAGGCGCGCTCGGCGGCGGCGTCACGCGCTCGCTAGCGCTCGACGCGCACGGCAAGAGCCTGAGCTCCGCACTGCTCGATCTCGATCTCACCGCCCCGGAGCACCCGGAAGGCGGCCAAGCCCGGCAGGGCAAATCATAAAACTGAGAGGGACAACGCCCATGGCCACAAGACGCGGCTTTATCACTGGCATGGCTTCGACCCTGTGCCTGCCTTCGATTGTAGGGGCGCAAAGCGCGTCCACGCTCAAGTTCGCGCCGCAATCCGACGTGGCGATCCTCGATCCGATCATGAGCGTGTCCTATGTCACGCGAAATCATGCGCTGATGATCTTCGACACCCTCTACGGGGCCGACGAGCACAACCGCACCCAGCCGCAGATGGTGGAAGGCCATGGCGTCGAGCAGGACGGGCGCCAGTGGACGCTCACCCTCCGGGAGGGGCTGCGTTTCCACGATGGCTCGCCGGTGCTGGCCCGCGACGTGGTCACGAGCGTGAAGCGCTGGTGGAAGCGCGACAATGTCGGCCAGGTGCTTGCTGCGATCACGGACGAATTGTCGGCCGTCTCGGATCGCGAAGTCCGCTTCCGGCTCAAATCGCCGTTCCCGATGCTCCCCGACGCGCTCGGGAAATTTGGTACCAACAACGCGGTGATCATGCCCGAGCGGCTCGCGCTGACCGAGCCCACCGTGCAGGTTACCGAGATGGTCGGCAGCGGCCCCTATCGCTTCGTCGCCGATGAGCGCGTGCCGGGCAGCCGCATCGTCTACGCGAAATTCGACGGCTACGTACCGCGCCAGAGCGGGACAACGAGTGCTCTCGCCGGGCCGAAGATCGCCCATTTCAACCGTGTCGAGTGGGTGGTCATGCCGGACGTCGCCACCGCGGCTTCCGCGCTCCAGACCGGAGAGGTCGACTGGTGGGAGCAACCGGCCTCGGACTACTGGGACCTTCTCGCCGCCAACAAGGACGTGAAGCTGGACCTGATCGACTCCTTCGGGTCAGCAGGCGTCGTCCGCTTCAACTTTCTGCAGGGGCCGACAAGCAATGTCCTCGTGCGTCGGGCTGCGCTGGCGGCGATCAGCCAGAGGGACGTCATGACCGCCGTGATCGGCGAGGATGCGCAACGCTGGAAGGACAAGGTCGGCTATTTCCTGCCGGGTACGCCGATGGCGAGCGAGACGGGACTCGACGCGTTGAAAGAGCCGCCGGACAGGGAGGTGGCTAGGCGCCTGCTCAAGGAGGCCGGCTACAAGGGCGAGCCGCTGATCTATCTCGTGCCGGGCGATGTCGCCACGATCAAGGCTCAGGGAGAGGTCGTCACGGATGCGTTGAAGCAGGCCGGCTTCAACATCGACATGCAAATGATGGACTGGGGCACGGTGCTCACCCGCGCCAACAACCGACAAGGGCCCGACAAGGGCGGCTGGCACCTGGTGGGCACCTTCACGGCCGGAGTCGGCCTGCTCAACCCATCGAGCAACAACTTTCTGCGCGGCAGCGGCACATCCGCCATCTTCGGCTGGTCCGATATTCCCCGCCTCGAGGAGTTGCGGATGGACTGGTTCCGGACGCCCGACGAAAAGGCGCAAGCCGCGATCTGTGCCGAAATCCAGCGTGTAGCCTTCGAGACAGTACCCTATGCGCCGACGGGCCTCTACTTCCAGCAGACGGCTTATCGCAACAACCTGACCGGCGTGCAGAAGGGTCTGCCGCTGTTCTATGGAGTGCGCCGGTCATGAGCGGCATCATCGCGCAGCCGTGTCGCTCTATCCCGCGCGGCGAGGATTTCCTGCTGCTGTCGCCGACCTGGCAGGCCTATGCCTATGCCAATGTCGACGCCATGTTCGCGACGCGGGGCATCGCCCGCGGCGCCGAAGCCTTCCCGCTATCTCGCGGGCGGGAGATTACAGCGGACTACGAGTTGGCTGGTGAGCGCCGCGGCCTTGAAGACTATATAGAGCGGAACAACGTCGCCGGGTTGCTCGTGCTGCAGGGCAGTACGATCCGGCTTGAGCGTTATGCGCTGGGGCTGGAAGAGAACCGGCGCTGGTCGTCGATGTCGATGATCAAGTCGCTGACCTCCACACTCGTCGGCGCGGCCCTCCAAGACGGCTCCATCGAGAGCCTCGACGATGCCGTCTCGCGCTATCTCCCGGCGCTGCGCGGCAGCGCCTATGACGCGGTGAACGTTCGCGACCTGATCACCATGTCGTCCGGTGTCGACTGGAACGAGGACTACACCGACCGTAATTCGCATGTGAACCGCTACAGCAAATCGCTCGGCGACAAGGTGCCTGGCGGCGTGCTGGCACTCATGCGGAGCGTGCGCGGCCTGCATCCGCCCGGCAGCCAGTTCAACTACAATACGGGTGATACTTACCTCCTCGGCGCGCTGCTTTCGGCCGCGACGGGCCGCACGCTAGCGGATTACATGTCCAGCAAGATCTGGTCGCGCTTCGGCATGGAATTCGACGCCTTCTACACCCTCGAATCCGAGGGCGGCCAGGAGATCGGCGGCAGCCGCGCCGGGATGGCGCTGCGGGATTTCGGCCGGTTCGGGCTCTTCCTTCTCAACGGGGGCATGATCGGCAACGAACGTGTCCTGCCCGAGGGATGGCTCGATGCGGCCGGTTCTCGGGTCTTCATGCTCGACCCGGAGACCAACAATTACGGTGCTGATGGCTATGGCTACAGCTGGTGGATCGACCCTGACGGCGCGATGGTCGCGGTCGGATTCGCGGGGCAGACGCTATACATCAATCGGCAGGCCGACGTTGTCATCGTCACCTTGTCATGCCATCCGCAACCACCTTTCGCAGCGAGCTACGACGTGGATTTCAAGGCCGAGCGCTTCGCCTTCAAGGATGCGGTGCTACGCCAACTGGGGATCTAAATCGTTGCCCTGATAGCGTGATCCTTTGCGATCCTCCGAATGGTCGGCTCAGAACGAGATGCGCCACAACCAGACCCTCGACAGCTGACGGGAACCGGACGTAAGTCGCAAGTTGCGAGGTGGGCAATGTCAAAAGCGCTTTGCGCGCCGCCCCGATAATGCGACTTAGCGAGTCAGTCCATTCGGTTTGGAACAGTTCTTGAACATCACGATACGCGAGAGCGAGCGTTTGGCGGCGCTGGCCAGCTACAACATGCTGGACACACCGAGGGAACGCGACTTCGACGAGATCGCGGACCTGGCATCTCGAATCTGTGGCACGCCTATCGCGGTGGTGAACCTGATCGCCGAGGGTCGTCAGTTCTTCAAGGCCGAAGTCGGCCTTGGGGTGCGCGAGACGCCGCTCGACAGCTCGTTCTGCGCGAAGGCCATCCTCGAAGAGGACTTTCTACTCGTTCCTGACGCCACCAAGGATCACCGTTTCGATTGCAATCCCCTCGTCACTGGTGAGCCCGGGCTGCGCTTCTATGCCGGGGCCTTACTGAAGACCGAGCAAGGGCACGCGATCGGTACGGTGTGCGTCCTCGACTACAAGCCCCACGACCTCACCGACCTGCAGCAGGATACACTGAGGGTGCTGGCCCGCCAGGTGATGCGGCAGTTGGAGTTGAGGAAGGCTTTGAGGGATCGCGACGAGGCCCAGCGCCAGCAGGCCGTGCTGAATGCCGAGATCGCGCATCGCATGAAGAACACCCTCGCGATGGTTCAGGCCATCGCGACGCAAACGCTGAAGAGCGTGACCGAGCGCGACGCCGTCGCCGCCTTCAGCCAGCGGATCGCGGCCATGGGAATGGCACACGACCAGTTGCTTCAACAGGACTGGGAGGCAGCTTCCCTACTTAGCGTTGTCAGGCCGATGCTCGCTCTCCATGGCGACGACGGCCGGATCGTGGCATCGGGCTCCGACATCGAGCTTGGGCCGAAGGCGACGGTCTCCATCTCGCTGATGCTCCACGAACTGGCGACGAATGCCACCAAGCACGGCTCACTATCTTTGCCGACTGGCAAGGTCGACCTGTCGTGGCGGATCGACGAAAGTGGCGACGAGCCGACGCTGAGGGTTCGTTGGCTGGAATTTGGCGGTCCGCCGGTCTCAGAGCCGACCCGGCGCAGCTTTGGATCGCGCCTGATCGAGATGGGCTTGCTGGGCAAAGGCAGCGTCCAAAAGCAGTGGCTGCCCACGGGGCTGATCGCAGAATTCGAGGCGAGCCTGGCCGACGTCCAACTTCCGTGACCCGATAAAATTCAATCCGACACTGAACCATTCCATTCCACTCGAATTGGAACACCGCGGGTTAGAGGCGTTTTGAAAGTTCGAGAGAGCATGACCGTCGTTTTGGTGGTCGAGGATGAGCCGCTTATCCGCATGGACCTGGCATCCATGATTGAGGATGCAGGCATCGATGTGATCGAGGCTTGTAATGCGGACGACGCGATCGCGATTCTCGAAGTCCGCAAGGACATCACCATCATCTTCACCGACATCGAGATGCCCGGATCCATGGATGGATTGAAGCTGGCGTTCGCCGTGCGCGACCGGTGGCCACCGGTATCGATCATTATAGCCAGTGGCCGCATCCGGCCGGACCCGCATGAGATGCCGCCCGAGGTGCAGTTCCTCCGAAAGCCTCATAACGAGGTGATCGTGATGGAAGCCATAAAGGCGGCCTGAGAACGATGCCCGAAAGCATGATCCTCCGCCGCTGGGCATCCCGCATCCGGACCGACGACCGTGCAGCCTACACCGATTACGTCCGCCGCACCGGCGTATCGGACTATGGCGCCACCATGGGTAACTTGGGTTTCCAGATGCTGCTGCGGGATCTCGGCGACGGCACGACCGAGGTCGTCACGCTGTCCTGGTGGACGTCGATCGAAGCGATCAAGGCGTTCGCCGGCGAGGACCATAAGCGGGCGCGGTATTACCCCGAGGACGACAAGTACCTGTTGGAGAAGCCGGAAGGCGTAGAGCATTCCGATGTTGTGATCGACGGGATGTAGGGGCGCGGCATATGACCTCGGGCGCATTAATTTCGGTCCTGGACGATTGGTGCCTGTCCTATCCGGGCCTGTGGCTTTACGATCCAGGACGCCGGCATGTTCCCGCCGGACTACACTCGCTCATCTCCCTTGATCCGCGAGATGGACGGAATGCCAACGGTAGTTGCCGAAGGAACTGGCATGCACAATCCGCACGGAGGCTGATGCGAGCAGCGCGCCAACTCCGGACATTGGAGCCTTGCCCGGAAGCGGACCTTCATTTCGCAACGCAGCTCTCGCCGCGCCGGAAGTCACTATACCGGACCAGGCGCCTAGGCGGGCGCGAGGCCTAGGGCAGCCGCCTTCCCTTGCTGCCGCCCGCTCAGGCGACCGCATTGCCCGGGACCGCTCCGGTCAGGCCGGACTGTGCGGCATGGAGGCTGCGGTAGCGCCCGCCTTGCCGGGCGAGCAGCTGGGCATGGTTGCCCTGCTCGACGACATCGCCGTTTTCGACGACTACGATCCGGGTGGCATTGGCGATGGTCGCGAGCCTGTGCGCGATCACCAGTGTGGTCCGGCCGCGCGACAATTCCGCCAGCGAGAGCTGGATCGCCTTCTCGGTCTCAGTGTCGAGCGCCGAGGTCGCCTCGTCGAGGATCAGGATCGGCGGGTTCTTCAGGAAGATGCGAGCGATGGCGAGGCGCTGTTTCTGGCCGCCCGAGAGCTTGACGCCGCGCTCGCCGATCACGGTATCGAGCCCGTCTGGCAGGGCGGCGATGACGGCATCGAGCCGCGCTTGCCGCGCCGCTTCGATGATGTCCTCCTCGGTCGCTCCGAGGCGGCCATAGGCGATATTGTCGCGGATCGTACCGGCGAACAGGAACACGTCCTGCTGCACGATGCCGATATTGGAACGCAGCGATTTCAACGTCATGTCGCGGATGTCGATGCCGTCGATCGTGATCGCCCCGCCCGTGACCTCGTAGAAGCGCGGTAGCAGCGAGCAGATCGTGGTCTTTCCGGCGCCGGAGGGGCCGACGAAGGCGATCGTCTCGCCCGCGCTGATCTCCAGGTTCAGCCCGTCGAAGATCGGCCGTCCTGCGCTGTAGCCGAAATGCAGGTCGCGATAAGCGATGTCCCCGCGTAGCCGCTCGACCTCGCGGGCGCCGGGGCGGTCCGCGACATCGGGGCGCGTCGCCAGGAAGGCGAGGTAGCGCTGGAAGCCGGCGATGCCCTTCGGATAGCTCTCGATCACTGCGTTGATCTTGTCGACCGGCCGGAAGAACACGCCGACCAGCAGCAGGAAGCCGACGAAGCCGCCGGCCGACAATTCGCCGCGCACCACGAACCAGCCGCCGGCCAGCATCACCACGACCTGGACGAAGCGCATCGAGAGATAGGACAGCGAGGTCGAGGCGGCCATCAGCTTGTAGGCGGCGAGCTTGGTGTCGCGATAATGCCGGTTACTCTCGGCGAAGAGCCGGCGCTCGTGATCCTCGTTGCCGAAGGCCTGGACAACGCGGATGCCGCCGACATTCTCTTCGATCCGAGCATTGAAATCGCCGACCCGGCCGTAGAGGGCGTGCCAGTTCGTGGTCATGCGGCTGCCGTAGCGGATGGTGACGAAGGCGGTGAACGGTACCACGAGCGCGGTGATGACCGCGAGCTGGGGATGGACCCACAGCATCAGCATGAAGGCGCCGATCAGGGTCATGATCGCGATGAACAGGTCCTCGGGGCCGTGATGGGCGACCTCGCCGATCTCCTCCAGGTCCTTGGTCAGGCGCGCCACGAGATGGCCGGTCTTCTGGTTGTCGAAGAAGCCGAAGGAGAGCTTCTGGAGATGGTCGAAAGCCTTGGCCCGCATCTCGGTCTCGATGCCTATGCCGAGCATGTGGCCCCAGTAGGTCACGATGACCTGCAGGCCTGCACTGATCAGATAGGCGAGGAAGAGGCCCGCCGCGGCGAGCCCGATCAGCCCGATCTCGCCGGTCGGCAGCAGCCGGTCGATGAACAGCGTCATGGCGATGGGGAAGGCGAGCTCTAGCAGGCCAGCCGCGACCGCGCTGCAGAAATCCAGCAGGAAGAGGCCGCGATGCGGCTGGTAATAGGCGGCGAACCGCTTGATTAGGTCCATGTCGGTCTCCGCGGCGGCCGCTCTCAGGCTGGGAGGGCGACCGGGCGCTTTGTCTGCGGATGGGCGATGACGCTCATCTCGACGCCGTAGATACGGGCAAGCTGCAGCGACGTCATCACCTCTTCGGCCGCTCCGCGGACGATCAACCGGCCCGAATGCAGGGCGATGATCTCGTCGCAGAACCGGGACGCCATATTCACGTCGTGCAGCACGACGATGACACCGAGGCCCTTTTTCGCGGAAAGCTTATGCACCAGCGACAGGACCTCGATCTGGTGAGCGATGTCGAGGGCCGAGGTCGGCTCATCCAGCAGCAGGCATTCGGCGTCCTGCGCGATCAGCATCGCGATCCAGACGCGCTGGCGCTCGCCGCCAGAGAGCGTGTCCACCAGCCGGTCAGCGAAGGCATCGACGCCGGTCAGCGCCATCGCCTCAGCCACCTTCTCGCGATCCTTGGCGTTAAAGCGGCCAAGCGCGCCATGCCAGGGATAGCGGCCAAGCGCGACCAGCTCCTTGACCAGCATGCCGGACGAGGCCGGCGTCTGCTGCGGGAGATAGGCCACCTTGCGCGCGAAGCCGCGGCTGCTCCAGGCGTCGAGCGCGGTGCCTTCGAAGCGGATCGTGCCCGCCGTCGGAGCCTGCTGGCGCGCCAGCAGCTTGAGCAGCGTCGACTTGCCGGAGCCGTTATGGCCGATCAGCCCGATGACCTGCCGCGTCGGCAGCGACAGCGTCAGCGGTTCCAGTAGCACGCGGCCGGGCACGCTGAAGGAAACGCCGTCGAGTTCGAACAACTCGCCGGCGGTTTGTGACGCAGCCGCGGTCATTGTTAGCGCCTGTGCCGCCGGCACGCCGGAACCGGGCAGAGATGCCGAAACGTTGCTATCCATGATCCAATTCGCCTTGGGGAAGATTTTCCAGCTTCGGCCGCTCCGCCCTACACCGCCGTGAGCGGTGAAGAAAGGAGGCGGCATGCAAGCGCGCTGCCGAATGGCGGGGCGTGCCGCGCGCCTTATCGCGTTCGAGATGGCTTCAATCCATGGACGGGCGTTCTATCGTGCCGCGTCGCCAGGCAGCCGGAGTCTCGCCGATGAGGCGGCGGAAAACGCGCGTGAAATGGGCTTGGTCCGAGAAACCGGCTTCGACCGCGACCTCGGTCAGCGATCGGTCGCCGGCCGCGAGAAGGCGTTGGCCCCGCTCGATCCTGGCCTTGAGCTGCCATTGATGCGGCGGCAGGCCGGTCGAGGCCTTGAAGGCGTGGCTGAAATGCGATTGCGACAGGCCGACGAGCCCGGCGAGATCCTGCAGGCGGATCGTACCGGCTGCGTGCTCCGCGATGTAATCGGTTGCCGCCTTGAGCTGCCAGCTGGTCAAAGGTGTCCGCCGCCGCGGCGCGTCGCGCCGGAGGCCGAACAGGTCGATCAGCACCGCGAGCACTAAGCCGTCGCCATAGAGATCGTGTCGGGCGTCGGGCTCGGCGCATTCGCCGGCGATGAGCCGCGCCAGCGTCTGGATGCGCTCGTTCGAGAACATGATGCGCGGCTGCCGCAGAAGATCGGGCGACAGGGCCTGTCCGAGGCGTTCGCTGACGTTCGCCGCATCGAAATGCAGATCGAGATGGCGGATGCGCATGCGCTGCTGCGTGCGGCCCCAGACCGGCACGCCTGCCGGCATGAAGCTGATCGCATGGGCGCCACTCCGCGACGACAAGCCGGGCACGGATGGATTCAGGGTCGTCTCGAAAGGGCCGCCGACCTTGTCGAGGATGACGAAGAGGCGCGGATGCTCGGAAACATATTCCCCTGTCGCTCCCGCCTGGCATTCCGCCTGCCAGAGGTCCGCGACTACACCGTTCCAGACCCGGTATTTCAGCGCCCCGATGACACTGATGCCCTGGCGAACCGAGCGCATGTCTGGCTGGAAACCCATCCTGCCCCTCCTGCGGCGGGAAACTTGCGACAAATCGCGTGATCAAAATGCAACGCGAAGAGCGCAACCGCGCCTGCGTGCCCAAGAACGTTCAACGCATGACAGGAACGATCAATCCAGAAATTAATAGCAGTGTTACGTCGCCATGCAAAGCAGTGCCGATATTTTGAATGGTTCTAAGTTTGGGCAATTCACACAAGGCACACTATATTGAGGCTTGAGCTGGCCATGTGCTATAAGCGAAGCATGAATAAGAACTTTGTTCTTCATTCGACTGTTTCTTTGAGTGCGATTCTGTACGGAGCGATCGCCTTCGCGCAGACGGCGCCCGGCCCGACCGTCCAGCTCGACACGATCACGGTCGAAGGCCAGGGCGATGCGGCGACGGGGCCGGTCACCGGTTATGTCGCGACGCGCTCCGCCACCGGCTCGAAGAGCAACACGCCGATCACCGAAATCCCGCAGGCCGTCTCGGTCATCGGCCGCGAGGAGCTCGACGATCGCAAGGCCCTGAAGGTCGACGAGGCGCTGCGCTATACCGCCGGCGTCCAGGCGCAGCCCTTCGGCGCCGACCCCGACACGGACTGGTTCTTCATCCGTGGTTTCCAGGCGACACAGACCGGCGTCTATCTGGACGGCCTGCAGCTCTATTCCTACGGCTTCGGCGGCTTCCAGATCGACCCCTTCCTGCTGGAGCGGGTGGAGGTACTCAAAGGTCCGGCCTCGGTGCTCTATGGCGGCTCCAACCCCGGCGGGATCGTCAGCCTGGTCAGCAAGCGGCCGAACGGCAAGAATTTCGGCTATGTCGAGACCGGCATCAACAATTTCGGCAATGCCTATGTCGGCGTCGATGTCGGCACGAGCGATAAGCAGGGCGTGTGGAGCACGCGCCTGACCGGCAAGCTCTCCGGCGGAGACCAGTACACCGACTATTCCAAGGACTTCCGCGGCACGATCATGCCGCAGATCACCTATCAGCCGAGCGGCACCACGCGCGTCACCGCCTATGGCGCCTACAGCTATTTGGACCAGGTTCATTCCGGCGGCAGCTTCCTGCCTTATGTCGGCACGGTGGTGAACGCGCCCTTCGGCAAGATCAAGCGCGACGCCTTCTTCGGCGAACCCGCGATCGACAGCCAAAAGCGCGTCACGTCCATGCTGGGTTACGAATTCCAGCATGATTTCGGCGGCGTGACCTTCTCGCAGAACGCGCGATACGGCCAGATGCGCGGGGCGCAGCTCGGCCCCTACGGCTATGGCTATGCCGGACCCGGATCGCCATTCGGCAACGGCTTCCAGCCGATCGGTCCGGATTACCAGCTCTACCGCATCGGTTTCCAGGAGAACACGAAGGTCAACACCTTCACCATCGACAACCGCCTCGAGGGCAAGTTCGACACCGGGCCGTTGCAGCATTCCTGGATGGTTGGACTCGACTACAAGTATTTCGAGATCGACCATGTACAGGCATCGGGCGGCGCCACTACGATCAGCGTCACCAACCCGGTCTATGGCGCCGCGCAGGGCGCGAGCTTCGTCTATCTCGATCAGAAGCTGAAGCACCATCAGGTCGGCGTCTACCTGCAGGACCAGATCCGCTTCGGCGGCGGTTGGCTGGCGACCTTCAACGGGCGCTACGACTATGCCGAGAAGAAATCCGTGAGCCCGGCCACGCTCGCCTTCTCGCCGAGCTACGACGATCGGGAAGGGGCCTTCAGCGGGCGCGCCGGCCTCGCCTATGAATTCGCCAACGGCCTGACGCCCTATGCCAGCGTCGCGAGCTTCTTCAACCCCGTCTTCGACGGCACCTCGACCGGAACGCCGGGCGTCTTCCTGCCGTTCAAGCCGGAGAAGGGCTGGCAGGTCGAGGGTGGCGTCAAATACAAGCCGACCTTTGCGGACGCGCTGTTCACCGCTTCGGTGTTCCACATCGTCAAGGACAACGTCCTCGTTCCCGCGCCGACCTTCTTCAACGCCTTCGCCCAGCAACAGCTCGGACAAGTGACCTCGACCGGCTTCGAGTTCGAGGCCAAGGCCAACCTCACCGAGAACTGGAAGGTGCTGGCCTCGCTGACCGCGTTCAATCTGGAGATCAGCAAGCACACGGACCTCTCGCTGGTCGGCAAGACGCCGTTCATCGTACCGGAGATCACCGCGTCCGGCTGGGCCGACTATACCTTCACCGATGGCGCGCTGAAGGGTCTAAGCCTCGGCGCCGGCATCCGTTATGTCGGCAAGTCCTGGGCCGACAACGCCAATACCCTGAAGGTTCCCGGCGCGACGCTCGTCGATGCCGCGATCCGCTACAAGGTCGGCAACTGGGGATTTGCGGTCAACGCCACCAATCTCTTCGACAAGGCTTATGTGAAGAGCTGCCAGGACGTTTCGAGCTGCAGCTATGGCGATGCGCGCACCGTCACCGTCTCCGCGAACTACCGCTGGTAAGGTGCGCGGCAGCGCATTCGAGGCCGCAGCCCTGCGCTGCGGCCTACTGTCGTGGTAGGTGCCGGCGCATGATCGACCACACGGGACATCCGACGCGCCGCGGAGCCCTCGCCCTGATCGGGGCCGCGGGAATGCCGTGGCCGGCGCACGCAGCAAGCCTTCGCGTCGCAACCGTCGACTGGTCGGTGCTGGAGACGCTGGTCGCGCTCGGATGTCCGCCTGTCGCCGCGCCGGAACTGAGGCAATTCCGCGAGATCGCCGTCGAGCCTGCGGTGCCGGAGGAAGTCACCGATCTCGGCCTGCGCGGCACGGTCAATTTCGAATTGCTGCTGCTGTCGCGGCCCGAGCTGATCCTGTCATCGAGCTTCTATGTCGCCTCCGAGCCGCGCTTGCGCCATATCGCGCCCGTCGAGAGTTTCTCGGTCTACGCGCCGGGCAGGCCGCCCTATGACCCGGCGGTCGCAATGACGCAAGCCATCGGGGCGCGCCTTGGCGTTGCCGCGGCAGCCGAGCGCTACATTGCCGAGACTGAGGCACAATTCGCGGTGCTGCGCGAGAGGCTGAAGCCGCTTGCGGCGCGCGCCGTCATTCCCGTCAACCTGGGTGACGCTAGGCATTTCCGCGTCTTCGGCGATGACAGCCTGTTCGGCGAGGTGCTGAAACGGCTCGGCCTGGCCAATGCCTGGACCGACCATACCAGCTATTCCGCGATGGCGCCGATCGGGCTGGAAGCACTGGTGCGTGTGCCCGAAGCCCATATCGCCCTGATCCCGCCGGTGCCGCCCGGCGCGATGGAGATTCTCGCGCGCAGTTCCTTCTGGAATGCGCTGCCCAATCTCCGCGAAGGCCGGCTCCTGCGGATCGGCTCGATCAATCCCTATGGCGGCCTGCCGGCGGCGCGACGCTTCGCGCGGCTCCTCACCGAGGCCATGATCGCGGCGGAGGCGGCGCGTGGCTGAGCTTGCTGCTCGAACTCGCCGCCAGCTTGGCGCACGCTCCGGCATCTGGGCTCTCGTCGCATTGGCGGCGGCTGCGCTGCTCGGGGCGGTGGTGATGACACGGCCGTCGCTGCCAGCTGCGCCGGATCTGGCGCGAATACTGGAAAGTATCCTGCTCTGGCACAGCCTGATGCCGCGCGCCGTGACCGCGCTGATTTGTGGCGCGGCACTCGGGCTTGCGGGGATGCTGTTCCAGCGAGTACTGCGCAATCCAATCGCGGATGCCTCGACACTCGGCATAGCCTCGGGCGCGCAACTCGCGCTCACCATTGCCTCGGCCTATGCGCCCGCGCTGATCGCTTTCTCGCGGGAGGGCGTGGCGCAGGTCGGCGCTCTCGCGGCAGTCGTGCTCGTGCTCGGCCTGAACTGGCGGCGCGGTCTTGATCCGATGACCGTGGTCCTCTCCGGTATGGTCGTCTCGCTGGTCGCGGCAGCTGCGAGCGCGACGGTCATCCTTGCCAAGGGCGAATATGTGCTGTCGCTGTTCATCTGGGGCGCCGGCTCGCTCAACCAGCAAAGCTGGGATGCAGTCCTCGCGCTCGCGCCGCGCTTGGCCCTGAGTGCCGTCGCAGCGACCCTGCTGATGCGCCCGCTCACCTTGCTCGGCCTCGACGAGGATATCGCACGCGGCCTGGGGCTGACCTTGCACGCCGCGCGCCTCGCCGTGCTCGGCCTCGCGATCTGGCTGGCGGCCAGCGTCACCGCCGAGGTCGGGGTGATCGGCTTCGTCGGCCTCGCCGCGCCGGCCTTGGCGCGCGAGCTCGGCGCCCGCACCCCGCGCCAGATGTTGCTGGCGGCCCCGGCGCTCGGCGCCATGCTGCTCTCGATCACCGACAGCGCCGTGCAGCTGCTTGGTTCCGGCTTCAATGATCTCGCCCCGACCGGTGCTGCGACCGCGCTGATCGGTGGGCCACTCCTGCTCTGGCTGATGCGGCGGGTGCCGCCCACCCAGTCGCCGCAGGCGGTCGATACCTCGTGGCGGCCGGACCGGCAGGCGCGTTCGCTGGTTTCGCTGGTGCCCTTGGCTGGTCTCATTCTCGCGGTCGCAACGCTCGGCCTCGTGCTTGGACGGGGACCGCAGGGATGGGGTTGGGCGACGGGCACGTTGTTCTGGGACCTGCTGCCGTTTCGCGGTCCGCGCCTCGCCGCAGCGGGCGCGGCAGGTGCGCTTCTCGGGGCAGCAGGCTGCCTGATGCAGCGCCTGACCGCGAATCCGCTCGCCGGCCCTGAAGTGCTCGGCGTCAGCTCCGGCGGTGGTGTGGGATTGCTGCTGGCGCTGACGTTTCTGCCGACAGGCTCCTTCGCGGTACTGGCCGGCATCGCGGGCGGTTCGCTCGCGGTGCTCATCGTCATGCTGGTCTTCGCTGCACGTCCTAGCATCGGTCCGCAGCGCCTGCTGCTCGCCGGCATCGCCATGGGCGCGCTCTGCATGGCCGTGGTCTCGACGGCGATGGCCCAGGGCGATCTGCGCGCCTATTTGCTGCTGGTCTGGCTGTCGGGCTCGACCAACCGTGCCGGCGAGATCGAGGCCTGGACCGGCCTCATGGCCTGCATCGCGCTGGTCGTGCCGCTCCTGCTCGCCATCCGCTGGCTCGACCTCTTACCACTGGGCGAGGCGACGAGCCGCAGTCTCGGTCTACCGGTGGAGCGCAGCCGCCTTTGTCTGGCGGCCATGGCTGCGCTCGCAACGGCGGTCGCATCGCTGCTGGTCGGGCCACTGAGCCTGATCGGACTGATCGCGCCGCATCTCGCTCGTGTCGCTGGCTTCGCCGGCAGTCGCGATCAGCTGCTCGCCGCCATCCTGATCGGCTGCGGCGTGATGATCCTCGCCGACTGGCTCGCGCGCCTCGTCGTCTTTCCCTATCAGGTCCCGGTCGGGCTCTTCGCCGCGCTGATCGGCGGGCCCTATCTGATCTGGCTCTTGAACCGTGGAGGAGCCCGCAATGGCTGAGCTCGAACTGCGCGCCGATGCACATGTCGCGATGCGCGATCCCAATGCGATGCTGGAGCGGCTTTGCGCGCATTTCGTCGAGCACTTCACCGTAACGCGCCACGACAATGGCGCACGCCTGGAAGGCCATTTCGGTGCTGTGGACCTCTGCTCGCCGGACGGTGTCCTCGACATTGCCGTGACGAGCCCCAGCGAGACCTATCTCTTCGTCGTAACGTCCTCGGTCGCCGAGCACCTTCATGAGTTCGCCGAAGGTGAGCCGCTTGAGGTGAGCTGGCGTGGAAGCCTGCCGCAGCAACCGCGCATTCCGTATTTCCGTGAAGCTGTGGTGCGGAGTGCCCATGACATCACCCCGGCGATGCGCCGCGTTATCCTGACCTGCGAGGATACTGCGCATTTCGAGAGCGGCGGCCTGCATGTCAGCGTGCTCATCCCGCCGCCCGGGCGCATGCCGATCTGGCCGGGCGTCGGGCCAGATAACCGCGTGATCTGGCCGTCCGGCGCGGACGAACTGGTACGGCGCATCTACACGATCCGCTCCATCGATCATCAACGTCAAGAACTCGCCGTCGACGTGGTGCTGCACGATTCCTCACCGGGATCGACCTGGGCCCGCAATGCGAGATCCGGTGACCGCGTCGGCCTGCTCGGGCCTGGCGGCGGCGATATCGTTGCGGCCGACTGGTATCTGCTCTGCGGCGATGAAACCGCGCTGCCCGCAATCGCGCGGATTGCTGCCGAACTCCCTGCGACCGCCCGCGCAGCGATCATTTTAGAGGTCGCCGAAGACAGCGAGCGGCAGGACATCAAATCCAATGCTGCGATCGATGTGACCTGGCTCCACCGTGGCGATGCGCCGGCCGGAACGACCGATCTGCTGCTCGAGGCTATCAAAGCCATTACTACACCGGAGGAGAGGAACCCTTTCGTCTTCGTCGGCTGCGAGCGGGCTGCGGCGCGAGCGATCCGCAAGCATCTGCGCAGTGAATGGAGGCTGCCGAAGGACAGGCACCTTGTCGCGGCCTACTGGCGTCTTGGTCATGCCGACGTTCGCGACCACGGGGACTGATGCGCAGGCGCTTCGCCTCAGGAAAAACGCGCGGCCAGCCCGTTTTGAGATGCCCCCCGGTCGGCGGCTGCAGCGCCAGAAGTCAAAGTCGACATATTCTGGGGGCAGCGCCAGACAGCCAGACGCCGGTTCGGAAGCGCGCCGAATGGCCTCTTCCATCAACGGCCACCCTTGGGTCGTCGGTCCGCGCCAAGGGAATTGAGCGGGAAATCAGGCGGCGGCTTCCTTGGTCGACACGGAAGCACCTCACGGTCGAAACCGGCAAAGCGATTCTTCACATGCCGGACGCCGATGCTGCTGAGTTTGACGCTCTGTCTGCGATCGTAGCTGACATGCTGGCCGAAATTGCCGAGTTGCCCATCCTCCCCAGCGAGGCCGAGGACATTCTCTCCATCTCATCGCGCGAGCGCCACAAGTGGCTCGACGACGGCCGCCTGCAGAGCGCAGGAACCAAAACGGTCAAGCTGCGTGGCCGAGCCAAGGCCGTCACATTCCACGTCTTCACCGCGAGTTTCATCGAAAATGTCCTCGACAGGGGATTTCCGGAAATCTGGCGAGAAGAGGATATCGCGACGACAGCAGAGAACCGGCGGCGGGCAGCAGGGAAGGCGGCTATGAGGCGTGTGGAAAAGCGTTCGGCCAAATCCCGTAAGGCAACGCCCGATCCGGACGAACAGAAAACCGGCCTCGACGGCTGGGAAGAGTTTGAGGCTGAAGGTCTGCTTCGGTGAGGTATGCCGCCCGAAGGGACGGGAGAAAAGCTATTCAGCTATCGCCTGCACCTGTCTGCATGAGCGACACCCTCTCTATTCAGGGCGTCCATGCGGCACAGTGGTGTCCAAAAATCTCTCTATGGTGCGTCCGGGCTGTACCTCCGTTTCACCTCTCCGCTGTCGTCGTAGCTTGCTTCGAAAATCGGCGAAGCGAGAGTGGCGCGAACCTTCAGTGTTCCGGCTCCGCTGTTCGTGAATCCATGACGGCTGCCAGCGGGCACGATGACCGACTGGTTGGGCAGGACCGACATGACCTCGTCCTCGATGCGGATCTCCGCCTGCCCCTCAATAACCTCGAGGATTTCTTCGACGGTATGCGCGTGCATCGGCGCGCCAAGGCCTGGTTGGCAAAGCTGCTCGAAGATGCAGAGCTGGTGCGATCCGACGACGGCTGAAACCCGCATCGAGGTCAGCACGCCCTCTCGCCATTTTTCGAGTTCGGCGTTGGGCTTAATGACGCGCATGCGTTCGTTCCATTCCGCGCCCCCGCGCTACGCTGCAATTACCTCGGCGGCGCCGTCAATGCCAGAAGCCGGCTGATCTACGCTCGCAGCGTCAGCAGGCGGATGTCCGCAAAGACCCTAGCTAGGCATGCCTGCCTGATGCAGAGCGTCGAGCAGCCGTGTCAGAAACCGCTCGTTTCGCAAAGGGTGGCCGGCTCTCGTGCGCTGGATCGTGCTGTTGGGCTGACGCTGCAGCAGGGCGGCGAGTTCGCTGCGGGCCGCTTGCATGTCTCCGGCAGAGGCCAACGCCGCGATGAGGTAGCGCCTTGCCGTCGTCGCCTCCGGGACATTGGCCAGCGACCGCCGAGCCGCCGCGACGGCTTCATCGAAACGTTCGGCGTAGAAAAGCGCGGCGGCGCGGACGGAAAGGAGATCGGACTGAAGCGGCGAGAGCGGATCCAATCTCTCTGCCTCGTCCGCTCGGGCCAGCGCCAATTCAGACTCCCCAGCCCACACCGCGACCCAGGCGCCGAGCCGCCAGGCCTCGGCGCCGTTGGGATTGAGCCGCAGCGAAAGATCAAGCAGCGCGCCGCCTTCGTCATGCTCGCCGCCGAGAACCGACAAGAGATGTCCGCAAAGCGCAAGCACCTGCGGGTCGGCGCGATCGGCGGCCAGCGCCTGACGCGCGAGGTCCAAGGCCCGGGCTCTGCCGGCCGCATGGTCGGGCTCGACGCCGAGCCAGATCGTACTCGCGACGCAGCGCGCCAGAAGCGCCCGCGCCAGCACGAAATGCGGATCGCGCGCCAGCGCTTGCTCCAGCAGCACGACGGCCTCGGCATTGCCTGCAGGCGTGCGCGAATAATAGCCTGGCAGCGCGCGCAGGTAGCAGTCGAAGGCGTCGAAATCGCTGGTGCCCTTGCGCAGCACGCGATCGATCTCGGCTTTCAGCAAGCGTGGTTCGATCGCCGCGGCTATCGCTGCCGTCATCGCCTCATAGAGCGACAGCACGCCTGGGCCGTCACTTCTGAAGCTGTCCTGCCAGACCTGTCTGGATGACCGGGCATCGACGAGCCGGCAGCGCACGACCAGCCGGTCGCCTTCCTCCGCGAAGGAGCCCTCGATCAGATAGCGCACGCCGAGCCGCGCGGCGACGGCCGTCTCTTCGCCGGCTCGCCCGCCGCTTTGAGCTGCCGAGGCATTTGCGATGACGGTCAGCCAGCGGAAGCGCGAGAGGGCGATCGAGATCTCCTCGACCAGACCTTCGGCCAGATAGCTGCGGCTTGATGGTCCAAGCACGCGAAATGGCAGGATGGCCAGCGAGGGCCGACTGTCTGAGGGAGCCGGCGTCGGGAGCGCTTGCGCCTGGCCTTGCGGACTGCACGGGCAATCGAGCAGATAACCTCGCCCCGGGACGTGCCGCAGCAGCTTTCCGTTCCCGTCGTCGAGTGCCCGCCGCGCTTCCTTGACCGCCTGGAAAAGGCTGTCTTCGGTGACGTTGATCCGGCCCCAGATCCGGTCGAGCAACTCGGCCTTCGTCAATGGCTGGCCATCGGCTGTCGCGAGAGCGACCAGAAGTTCGAACGCCTTCGGTCTGATGCCGATCTCGCCGCCGTCCCGGCCGAGCAATCGCCCTCGCGCCGGCTCCAGCACGAAGCCGTCGAAGCCGATCACGGCTCGCTGGCCGCCGCCGGACCCGGTGCTCGACTGATCTTCGGTCATCGGCGAATTTCAGCACAGCTTCAGCGCGCTGTCAGGACGCGAACGCGGCGTCGACGGATGATGGCGGCATCGCAACCGATCGAGGATGTCGACCATGACCCCGACTATGAGCCCATCCCAGCCGTCACGGCGCGCCCCGCGGCCGATGATGTCCCGCCGCGGCGTCGTCGCCACCCTCTGCGCCATGCCGGCCTTCGGCGCGATCTCCCATGCCCAGGGCGTCTGGCCGGACCGGCCGGTTCGCATCCTGCTCGGGCAGCCGGCCGGCTCGGGCTCCGACCCGGTGGCGCGCGGCCTCGCCCCGCATCTCGCAGCGGCCTTCGGCAAGCCTTTCGTCGTTGAGAACATGCCCGGCGCCGGCGGCGTCGTCGCCGCTGCGGCTGTGGCCCACGCGGACGACGGTCATACGCTCGGCCTCGTGCTCGGCGGACCGACCACCACCGCCAAGGCGATGAACCCGAACCTGTCCTATGATCCGGCGACCGCCTTTCGTCCGATCAGCCTGCTCAACCGCTCTCCCTTCGTCCTCACGGCCCATGCGGGCAGTTTCGGCGCAGGCGCGCGCTTCGCCGATGTCGTCGATCATGTCCGCGCCCATCCCGGCCAGCTTTCCTATGCGTCGATCGGCACCGGCACCGTGACCCATCTCGCCATGGAGGAGCTGAAGGCAGCGCTCGGACTCGACATCGTCCATGTGCCCTATCGCGGCTTCCCGCAGGCGAGCCTGGATCTCGTCGCAGGACGCTGCCATCTGATGTTCAACGTCGTCGCGGCTGCAGCGGAGCATATCGCGGCAGGGACGCTGATCGGCGTGGCCCAGACCGGTGCGGGCCGGACAGGTTCGCTGCCGGACATCCCGACCTTACAGGAACTGCAAGCCCCCGGCGCACCGTTCTTCGGCTGGTCGGGCATGATCGCGCCTGCGAGCTTTCCGGACGAAACCGCGCGACGAATCGCTGCCGTCGTGCGCGCGGCATTCGCCGCCGATCCGAAGGCGCGAGGCGGGCTCGACCGCACAGGCAGCGAAGTCCTCGGCACCGACCCCGATGAGCTCCGGACGCTGCAGGAGAGCGAGGCGAGGCGCTGGAATGCCGTCATCGCGCGGCTCGGCCTGCGCATCTCCGACTGACCGGCACGAAAGTCGTGAGTTCGAGGAGAAAGATCATGGTAACCACCGAATCGGCCATCATGTTCGCCTTTCTGCTCACCAACTTCGCCCGGGTGCTCGCCTATCTCCCGCAGATCATCGCCATCGCCCGCGACGAGGGGCGGGCGAAGGCGGTATCCGGCTCGACCTGGAGCCTGTTCTTCGTCGCGAACCTGTCCTCGGCCCTCTATGCGGGCCTTCTGAGCGGGGACAGCACGATGATGGTCGCCTTCGCCGCGAACGCCGCCTGCTGCGCCGCGATCGTGGCAACCCTGTGCTGGAAGCGACGAATGGTCAGGCGCGTTCTCGATCTGCCGCGTCGCTAAAGCTCATGTCACGAATGCCCGGTTCCGAACGCTCGACACATGTCCGCAACTGGTGCCGAGGGGCAAACGCGGATGGTAGCCACCTCAGTCACGTAGAGATGAATCCCAATCGCGCGATGCCATGCCACGCGGAACTTGGAGCGGAGGGCGTCCCTCGGCGAGGATCGTCACGATGCCGTGTGATCCGCTCGACGACGACATTCTGTGGGATAGCTTCGGTAACACTGCAGTTGAACCGGAGGCTCGTGGCCTTGGCTGGCGGGCTACCAACTGGATCCATGGAGCACGCGATGCTGCCCCTTTCGACGACACGCCGCGGCCTGCTCGCTTCAGGCGCCGCCTTCGGTGCGGCGGCGCTGACCGCGGGAGCGCCGGCGATCATTCGGCCGGCGCAGGCCCAAGCTTTGGCACCGACGGACTCGATGCGCGGCGGCGCCAATAATTACCGGCCTGGCGCGCCTATCGTGCAGCGCATCGGCAATGGGGGCTTCTGGATGTCCGGTACGGTGCGCCGGGCCGGAGACGGCGTGCCGCTTCCTGGTGTTCGCATCCAGATCTGGGCCCATACTACGGAAGGCTACGAGACCGATGCGCAAAGCCACGGTGCGACGCTATCCGATGCCAACGGTGTCTTTCGTCTTGAGATGCCGCAGATCATCCCGGCCTTCGGACAGGCGCACGGTCACCTCGCTTATGACGACACCGCCTTCAAGACCGTGTTCCTGCGCCCGGTGATGCAGAGTTCCCGGGACAAGAGCCTGGAGGCCGACTTCGTGCTCCAGCCTGCGTGAAACGTATGGCGCGGATGAGGGCGGCCCTGATTTGGGCCGTGGTCACGGGCTCGATCGTTGTTTCGTTCGCCGCCGCTGCAACGAGCCCGCTGCTCGCCTGGCGTGGGCCGGTTTATGTCGTGGCCGGTTTCGCCGGCGTCTTGTCGCTTGCGCTCGTTCTGCTGCAGCCTCTGCTCGCGGCGGGATACCTGTCGGGGCTCTCGATCGGGCGCGGGCGTCAGGTGCATCGCTGGTTCGGTGCGGCACTCGTTGCGGCGATCATCATTCACGTCGCCGGGCTGTGGTTGACCAGCCCGCCTGACGTCGTCGACGCGCTACTCTTCGATTCGCCGACGCCATTTTCTGCCTGGGGGGTCGTCGCCATGTGGGCCGCCTTCGCCGCGGCGCTGCTCGCCGCTCTGCGCCGACCCCTGCGCATCAGGCCGCGGCTATTTCGTCTCGGCCATACGGTGCTCGTGGTGTTGGTCGTGCTGGGTGGGGTCGTCCACGCGTTGCTGATCGACGGAACGATGGAAAGCGTCTCTAAGCTCGTGCTCTGTGCGCTGGTCGTCGCGACCACCGCGGTCGCGCTGTTCAACCTCCGCGCCTGGACGGTGCTGACACGACGAAAACGGTAGGACCTGTTGCCATGATCCTGAAGGACATGCTCTCCGAGAAAGATTTCTCCCGACCCTCACCCGACATCTTGTAGTCGCCAAAAGGCACCCCGATGATGTGAGGCCGCGCGTCGTTGACGCAGACATAGCCGCTCTAGATCGCCGACGGCACGCTGGGCGTTGCTCAAGTTAGTTGTGAAAAGCGGCGCCGGTCAGGCTGCACTCGACCGAGTTGACGTCGTTGAGCATCGCCTACTCGTCCGACCACCTGAAGACTGGATTGGTCCGAACACCTCTTCGCGGGCAATGCTCATGCTCATAGCAACACCCGCTAGGACGGTGGCGTTGGAGGTAGAGGCCGCCGTCCAGCCTAGGGTCTCGGGGTAAGTCGCCTCCGTAGGCGAGCTTGCGCTCGGAGCGGATGTCGAAGCAGTAGCTGAGCCTAGAGGAAGCGCGCCTCGTGCATCCCTGCTCGATCGATCTGGAGGTATCGAACTGCGGTTTTCCGGTCGGCAAGGCCGGGGCCGTTCTCGCTGAGTTCGGCGCCTGTCTCCCCTGCGAACCTATCCCGCCGAAGTGCGTTTGAAACTCGCCAGCGGGATGCTGTGAAAGCCATTCGGAGGAGTTCAGAATGATCAGGTTGATATTGGCGGGCGCGGCGGGATGGATGCTCGCAACCCGTCCAGAGCTGCGGGAGCGAGTGTTCGGGGTTGTCCGAGACATCTTCCAGCGTCTCTCAGCGCGCTAGCGAACCTGCCACGTCGAGCCTATGCCTCTCAACCCTTCATCCTCGCTCGCCCAGCTGCTTGATGCCCCCGTAAGACCTGGTCACGTCGTGTGGCTTGGCATCCGACCGGGCCGTCGCGACGAGCTGATCGAGCTTCAGAGCGCGGATTTCAATGTAGTGAATGGTGTTCTCGGCGACCGTTACACGCGGGCCCAGGGAGCGCGTCAGGTGACCTTGATCCAAGTAGAGCACCTCGGCGCAATCGCCAGCCATTGGCCTGCTGCCGGTTTCGTGGGCGCTCAGTTAAGCTAATCCGACCTTCTTTTCGAACTCGACCGGGCTGATGTAGCCGATGGTCGAGTGCCTGCGAACGGCATTGTAGAAGCGCTCGATGTAATCGAACACGTCGGCACGAGCATCGTCGCGTGTCCGGTAGACCCTGCCTCTGATCCGCTCGGTCTCTCCCGTTCCGAGATTTCAGTTCGCGGCCTTGCAGGAACCAAAGGCGTCACCATTTCGTTGTCCGCGCGGTGCCATCATGGCCCCTGCCTGCTCTCCGGTTGGATGTGTCGCCGCGGATGTACCGGCCGCAGCCGACGGGAGGGCAAAGCCAGTTTCCTGGCGATGGCCGGTACCATAGTCCTGACAGAAGCCGGAGGCCCGCAGCTCCTGAACTGCGGGCTAATTGGTCACCCATATTGACGAGTTCGACGAGGGCATCGAGTCACCCTCGCGCGCGCGACCTTCGTTGCATGCGCTCGCGCGCATGCAACGGTACGCTAAAGTCGAGCCGAAACATGCTCATCGAGATACCGCGCACCGCTGCTAACCCGGATATTCCGCGGATCACTGCGGACGAGGCATCTGCTGCGGCGCGCGCCGTAGTCCGACTTTTTGAGAAGTGGAGCCTAAGCGACGCGGTCGCGTGTGACATCTTGGGCGGCTTATCGACTCGGCGTTTCACGCGCTGGAAAGCTGGCCTTATGGCCGGATCGACAGAGACCTCGCTACGCGGTTGTCACTGCTGATGGGCATACACAAGGGCGTCCGGATCCTCTTTGCCAAAGCCGACTGCGGTTACGCCTGGGTCAGCCGACCGAACGATTTCTTTGGAGGATCCACCCCCGCCGAGATTATGGCTGAAGGGAGCATGTTCTCATTGGCGCGCGTTCGTTCTTACCTTGACGCAGACAAGGTTGGTGACCGCATTGCCGCCGATTGCTCGAAGAGCGACACATTGGCGCTAGGGCTTCTTATGCGTTTTCTGCAGTTCGCCGCGAATAGAGCGCGCCTCGCATCCAGGGACCGACGCGAGCTAACGAGGTCCGCTGGCGACGCACGTGAAGCTAAGCCAGACACTAAACAGCTAACCGAACAGATACTTGGCCGACCCTATCTAGCTGAGCTGTCAGCAGTCCGGCGTCATGGACCGGCAGAACACCACAAAGGGTCCCAGTGGTCACAATCTGCCCCGCCTTCAAGCCCCCAAGATAATCGCTTTGCCTGTTTGCATAAGCCAGCAGAGGTAATAGTGGATCTCCAGCAGAATGGGATGCGGCAGCCCGATAGATTGACTTTTCATTCAGTGAAACTTGACATTTTAATTTACCGACCTGTTCAAGTGTATTGAGAGGTAATTTATCGCCAATTATGTAAGATCGATTTCCGAGATTATCTGCCAAAAATGATAAGAATGGCACATTTTCAGGATCTTCAAAACGCCCGCCGATTACTTCAATGCCTAGAACCAGATTCTCGATCGCGTCGAGGATATCGGAGCGCTCGTAAGAGCCGGTCTCTCGCGTTGGTAAATCCCTCCCGAGACGGACCGCCAGTTCGACTTCGATCGTACAATTTGGAAACAAGGTGATCTCGGAGTATGCGGTGTGCATTTCCTGCAGCGGAGCGGCGATTGGCTGTTTCTCCGGGCCCAGGGCCACTTTCCAGCCGCGCACGGTCCGGTCCAAACGGCGTTGGACGAGCGCTTGAACCTCCATGGCTTGGTCCGCGTGCTCCGGCACGGGCAGTCCGGCGCTCGCTACGCCGATCCCGGCGGCGTTCGCACGAACGAGGGCGACGGCGAGTGCTTCGGTGTTGTCGGAGCGAGAATTATTCAGCGTCATCCCTGGCCTCGTGTCCTTGTCCGATGTGATGTCGCGGGCCATGGCAGATTTCGCCCGCGACCGTTCCTGTGTCTGTCCGCTAGTTGGCGGGCGGCGTGAGCCTTGCCAACTTTCCGGCTTCGGCCAGTTTGACATCGGTCTCCGCATCAGCCGGGAGCAGTAACCGCGCGGCTACGAGCTCGTCGGCGGCAGCCTTCACCTTGGCCACATAGTCGGCCTCCGTGTGGTACAGTTCCTCGATCGTTGGGCGGGTATCGTTTGCGGCCCTCTGGGCGCGAGTGGCGGCGAAGGGCATGGCACTACCTTGTGCCTCGCATAGATCTTCCGGTCCCTCGGCGCCCTTCAGCGGATTCCAGCCTGTATAGGAACCGCGGGGTACGGCGACCATTGGCATCTTCACGCCGCCGCGTGAGTTGCCGTCGGTACCCGCCTGGGGAACCATCAGGTTGAACGTGCCCTCCACGACGGGACCCGTGGGTGTCTGAGCGACCCTATAGGCTCGCGCGTACTGCCCTTGATAAGGCAGAGCGTCGTTGGCGGGGTACGCGCTCGACGCGGGGCCGAGGGTGCCGTCTTCCAACGTTGGGTATCGGCTGGCAGGCGGCGGGGTTCCGCCGAGCCACTGATTGAGCGAGACGATCAGGGCACGGATCAAAGGCGGACCTTGAACGGAACTGCTGGCGAGCTTGCAGGCGGGCGTCGGTTGGGAGACGCGACCGCCCCAGCTTGAGTGCGGAGCCCCAACGATCATGAAGGCGCGCACCTCGGGGGGCAGGGCCAATGGCTTGCCAACAACGTCGGTGACATTCAGGCCCGCCTGCGAGGCCCAGAACTCGTATTCGGAATCGATTTGCACAATCTTGGGGCAAGTGCTGGTCACGCGGCACTGCTTCAGGATGCCGTCTTGGGCGCCGGTGCTCGGATCGACGCTCGTTTCGTACGCGAACGGAAATTGCGCAACGGGATACAAGCGGTCGGCCGACGGTCCCGGGTTGCGGCTCGGTTGGGCGAAGCGGGCGTTGGTGAAGCTCTTACGGGCACCTGGCACAACTGGCAGCATGCCATCGAACACCTGGCGGTTCTGCTCGTCGGCGTTGAACCCGAAATACAGGAAGTCGCGCAGTGCGCGGCCCGATTGGGAAATGCCGAAGCCGATTGTCTGCGGAGGCCCGTCGGGCGCCAGCGGGTTGGATGCGCTCTTGTCAAACTTTAGGAACGACACGACATCGCGCAGCGCGGCGAAGCCCATGCCCATCACAGCCGGATCGGTGGCGATGTAATTGAACTCGTAGACGGTCCGTGAGCCCATCCCGGCGGGGCGAGTGACCTCGATGGTCCTGGGATCGAGCTGGCGAAAGGTCAGGCCGTCCACAGCCTTGGCGTCGGCGTCTGGCGTTGTCCGCGCAGTGATGGTGCCCATGCCGCCCGCCGCGGCCGGATAGCTCAGAATGACCTTCTGGACAGCGTCGACCCCGGCGAAGGTGAAGCTTTCCCGCGACGGGCCGGTCAGGCCCTCGATCACCGGAGCTTGCAGGCCGATGCCGGTTGGAACATCGCCCTGCCAACCGACTTCGACAACAGTCATGCCGTTTTCGAACAAGAAGCCGCTGCCGCCGTTCGAAGCCTTGCTGAACACGGCGCCCAACGACCGCACCGGCTGCGATCCGGCCGAGGCCGGGCCGCTGGGAGGCGCGTCGGTCGCGTCGTGAAGCCATCGATTGAGCAAGTCATCGCCACGGTTGGGTAGGTCCACCAGCATCGGGCCGGTCGCGATGCGCGGCCGCAGGATGACAACGTCGGTGGTTGCCTCGACATGACCGCGCGCGTTGCGCGGCGCGCGTTCGAGGTCGACGATCTGGCGGTTGACGATGTTCATCGGGTCAACCGCGAAGGTCGCCTTGCCGACGATCATCTCGACTGGTCCGGCGGCTCCGAAGCTGCGGCCCTCGAAGGCCGGGCCGCGTGACACGATTTCAAATTTAGTCACCTCGGACACGGCCGGCGTCGCCGCGAGAACCGAGAGGCCTAGGGAACTCAAGAGCCACGTACGGCGCATGAAACTCTCCTGACGGTAACTTTGGCATCAAAGCTTGGTTGAAAGGGACGTCGAGCAGGGGCGGAAGGTGAGAAAACTGAACGCGAGGCAAACGTTTGAACACGAGCGAAACTTGAGCGAGAGGTACGCCGCCGGCGACCGGCTGGGCTTCGATGCTTCGCGGCCGCGACCTCAGAACCGTGGTGCCGCGACATGGTGTTTCCGCGGTCATGTCGCATATGCCTGGCCCCGGAGGGCGAGGCATGTCAGGCCGCGTCGGCGACGACGGTCTGGCGCTGCTCACCCAGCCCTTCGATCCCTAAAGTGACGATCTGGCCAGGACGCAGATAGATCGGCGGCTTCATGCCCTGCCCGACGCCGGCCGGCGTGCCGGTTATGATCACGTCGCCAGGATTGAGCGTCATGAGACCGCTGAGATAGCTGACGATCTCGGCGATGCTGAAAATCATGTTCTCAGTTGTGCCGTCCTGACGTCGCACGCCATCGACATCAAGCCAGAGCCGGAGCGCTTGAGGATTGGGGACCTCATCGGCGGTGACGAGCCAAGGCCCGATTGGTCCGAAGGTGTCGCAACTCTTGCCCTTGGTCCACTGACCCGTCCCTTCGGTCTGGAAAGCTCGCTCGGACACGTCGTTCGCGAGGAAGTAGCCTGCAACGTGATCGAGCGCGCGCTCTTTGGAAACGTATTTGGCCTTCATTCCGATCACGACCCCTAGCTCGACCTCCCAGTCCAGCTTGGTGGATCCGCGGGGTTGGACGATGTTGTCATTGGGGCCGACGATTGCGCTCGTTGCCTTCAGAAACACGACCGGCTCGGCCGGAGCCTCGTTACCCGTCTCACGCGCGTGATCGATGTAATTGAGCCCGATACAGATAAACTTCCCAACACCACTGATGCACGAGCCGATCCGCCCTACGTCGCTAACGATAGGCAGCGTTTTTGGGTCGAGCGCTGCAATCTGGCGGAGGCCATCGGGCGTCACGGACTCGCCATTGATGTCTTGAACGACCCGGCTCAGATCTCGGACAGTGCCGTCGTCTTCGAGAAGAGCCGGCCTCTCTGCACCCACCGGTCCGTAGCGAAACAACTTCATGACTGATTCTCCATCATCTGCGGGTGGAGTGGAAAGCAACGGCCCCACCCGCTTTGGCTTTAGCCGGCGCTCACTGCGCCTTGGCCAACGCTTCGTCGTAACGCTTCACGACTTCAGCGTAGGCGCTTTCTGGGGTCTCGCCGCGCAGCACGATCTTCTGAAATGCTTCGCCGACGATGGTGTGGAAGGCAGACAGGATCGGCGTGTAGCCAACGGTGCGACCGCGTTGGGCGATGAGATCGGCCCACTGCTTCTGGTTGGCCGCTGCTTCGGTCTGGAAGTAAGGGGCGCTATACGCCGACTTCCGCGAAACGACCTCGCCGCCCTCGGCCGCGAGCGCTTGAGCCTCGGGGCTGATCATGAACTTGATGAAGGTCCATGCGGCGTCCTGTTTCTTGGACTGCTTGTTCAAGGCGATATGATAACTGTAGACCGTCTGCTTATCGGTGACGGAGTACGATGGCGCAGGCGCCCACCCAAGATCGTCGCCGCCGCCTTGCTGCTGAATGGTCTTAAAGCGATAGAGCCCGAAGTTCGTCATCGCAATGGTGCCGGACCTGAGGCCATCATGCACCTCGTTGATCCCCATCTGAGCGCTGCGGAGCGGCGTCACCTTGCACGTCGTATAGAGGTCCTTGATCGTCTGGGCTGCCCGAACAAAGTCTTCCTTGGTGAAGGCGATTTTGCCCCCCGGGCCGAAATACTGGCCATTGTTTCCCGGGAACATCGAACTGATAAAGAACTCGCCGAGGCCTTGAGCGCCTCCGAGACCGCCGGTCGCGCCCAGAGGAACGGCAAATCCCGCTACGTTGTTCTGCGTGAATTTTCCGCCTGCTGCACAGACCTCGTCCCAGGTCTTCGGCGGGGTCACGCCGGCTTCCCTCAGGGCCGCTTTCCGATAGAAGAGGATCGGAATCCGGAAATCCTGGGGAAGGCTGAAAAGCTTTCCGTCCACCTGGGCGGTCGAAAGCGGCAGAAGGAAGTCATCAACTGGGATGCCGTCCTTTTTTACCAGATCATCGAGCTGGGCGATGTTTCCGGTCGCCGCGAATTCGGAAATCGCGAACCCGACGATACGGACGACGTCTGGGGTCTCGCTGCGGGATTTGATGGCTCTTGCGACAGTTTGAAGGGTCGGGTCGACAAGCAGCTTGATCTTGATATCGGGGTTCTTGGCCTCGAAAGCCTGGATCATCTTGGTCTGGGCCGCGGCACGCGGGTCGCTGGCGTTGTTCGGGTCGAGGAAGGTCGAATAGACGATCTCCGTGCCCTGAGCGGCGGCGTTGCCGGTGAGTGCGGCGGAAACGCTCGCATAGACGGCAAATGCGGCAGCTGTCTTGAAAATTGCTCGACGAGACTTAACGTCCATAGTTGTTCCCTCTCTAGTTTGTAGTTCTACACGGGCAAGGCATAGAAAAGTGTCCGTCAGCCCTTCACCGCGCCGGCAGTAAGTCCGGAGATGAACCATTTTTGGACAAGGCCAAACATAAGGATGACCGGCATTGACGCGATCACAACGAAGGCCATCATGTACGACCAGGAGATTCCGATCGCGTCGAACACTTGATTAACTAGCGCAACTTGAAGTGTCCTCTTAGCGACTTCAGGCGCGAACACCGCGACAGTGATGTAATCGTTCCAAGTTGTCACAATTCCAATCGTCGCGACGGCCGCGATACCAGGACGGATTAACGGCAGAATCAGGTTCCAAATGATCTGGAAGCGGTTCGCCCCATCCATAAACGCCGAGTCTTCGATCTCGATCGGAACGGCCTCTACGAAGTTGGCAATGAACCACACAGTCTGGGGAATGATCCGGGCCGCTAGGATGATCGTCACAACAATGCCGCTGTTGAGCAGCCCGAGTGTGTCGAGCAGGTAGTAGGTGGGCACAAGCAACGCGACACCTGGGACCATCGATGTCGCCAAGATCACGAGCATGAGGGCTCGCTTGCCTTTGAAGGAAAAGCGAGCGGCAGCGTAACCAGCGGGAATGCCGACCAGCAGTGCGACCGCCACCGCTCCAACGGCGTAAATGACAGAGTTCCAGAAATCACGAGCGAACGACTGATCGCGGAAGACCTTGAAATAGTTTTCCAGCGTTGCCGCGCTGGGCCAGAGGGTGGGCGGCACGGCCACCGCTTCAACTTCAGTTTTGAATGAGGTCGCAAGAGCCCAGACCACCGGCCCGAGAACAACGACCGCAAAAACGAACGACAGGAGGATTGCGGGGACGCGCCCTGTCTGGCGGCCAGTCGATACAGCTGCGCTCATCTGTAAAATCCTATCCAGTGACGCGGCCAGTGAGCCGGGTGTAGATCACGCCAAGGGCGACGTTGATCAGGAGGACGACGATCGAGACAACCGCGGTTGGGCCTATGTTGACGGCCTGTACGGTTCCACGGAAAGCCTCGAAACTGAGGGTCGTCGTCGACCCAAGCGGTCCGCCGCCGGTCATGACGATGATCAGAGTCATCAGGGTCAGGTACATAATCGACAGGGTAAGCGCGGTGCTACCCAGCGTTGGGAGGATCTGCGTCAGCGTGACATACCGAAACTTGATGAACGCCCCTCCGCCATCAATTTCCACGGCTTCGTAGAGTTCTTTCGGAATTGACTGCATGGCAGCGGTGGCCATGACCATGACGTAAGGAAACGACCACCAGGCGGTGACGACAATGATAAGGGGCAACGCGAGGCTCGGGTCGCCCAACATGAGGCCTGGCTCGATCCCGGCGACGTGCATCAGATAGGGGATAGGTCCGAAAGACGGGTTCAGAAGCCAAAGCCAGATGCTGCCGACAACCGACATCGACAGCGTCCAGGGGAATAGAATGAACACTCGCAGGACGGTGCCGGTCGGGCCCGCGTTGTTTAGCACGAGGGCGGCCGCCATACCGAGAACCAGCGCACCTGCGAGCGAGCCTACAACGTAGGCCAGCGAGACGAACACGGTGTCCCAGAATGCTGAGGAACCGAAAACCTCAGCATAATTGGCCAGACCTACGAAACCAGTCAGCTCGTAATACCGAGTTTTCTGAAAGCTAAGCCAGGTGACGAAGAACGTCGGGTAGAGGGTGACAAGAAACAGGATCACGATCGCTGGGGCGAACCAAAGATAGGGAGCCCAAGAGAAGCGAATTTGGCTGCTTGCATCCGGCGCGTCGCCTAGAAGACCAGCGCTGGGAGAGGTGATCGCGGCCTGTGTGGGGCTTGCTGACATTTTGATTCCGTTCGAGTTCTCTCGACCACAGCTGCAATCGCGCACGATGCAGCTAGGGAGAAAATGCTTCGGCACTCAGGAGAGGCGGCGTCCGTCGCGTTCGCTGAACAGATGAACGCGCGAAACATCCGGCCTGACTCGAATGGTTTCGCCAGGCTGCGGCAAATCCGAGTCCCGGAAAATGCAAACGATGCTGTGCGACCCGTGCCGAGCAATGACCTGTGTCTCAGCGCCCGTAGGTTCGACAACGGCTACTGTAAGAGCCAATCCGTCATCGCTGCGAACGAGATGCTCGGGCCTCACACCGTAGACCGCGTCGGACGACAGATGCGCGAGGCGTGACGGCAGAGGCAGCGTCGATCCGTCCTCAAGCAGGAACCGGCCGTTCTCGCAGCTGCCTTTCAGGAAGTTCATGGCCGGAGAGCCGATGAACCCAGCCACAAACATGTTGGCGGGGTTGTTATACAGCTCAAGCGGGGCGCCGACCTGCTCCACAATCCCATCATGCATCACTACGATTTTGTCGGCCATGGTCATGGCCTCGACCTGGTCGTGCGTCACGTAAACGGTCGTGGTCTTCAGGCGCTGATGCAGCTCCTTGATCTCCGTGCGCATCTGCACCCGGAGCTTGGCATCGAGGTTGGAGAGCGGCTCGTCGAAGAGGAAGACCTGCGGATTTCTGACAATCGCGCGGCCCATCGCCACGCGCTGACGCTGGCCGCCAGACAGTTCACGGGGATACCGGTCAAGCAGCTTTGTTAGGCTCAGAATCTCAGCGGCACGCCGCACACCAGCTTCGCGCTGCTCACGCGGAGCCTTCTTCAGCTTCAGGGAGAAGCCCATGTTTTCGGCGACGGTCATATGGGGGTACAGCGCGTAGTTCTGGAAGACCATCGCGATGTCGCGCTCCTTCGGCGGAACGTTATTCACCGTGCGGCCGCCTATTTGGATCTCCCCTCCCGAAATATCTTCAAGGCCCGCGATCATGCGCAGAAGGGTCGACTTCCCGCACCCTGACGGGCCGACCAGGGTCACGAACTCACCGTCGCGAATGTCGACCGTCACGCCGTGGATCACAGGGGCGATGCCGTACGTCTTCCGGACCGCTTTGAGCTCAACGTTCGCCACTTGTTTTCTCCCTGATCCGCGAAGCGGGTGTTTTTTGGTTGGCCAGTCTGCTGGCTGTTAGTGGAATGGTATTCCGTTAACGAGCTTTTTGTCAATTATCTCCTCGCGGCCGCAACATTAGGCGGCGCAATAAAGATTGTTCGACAATAATTTCAGTATGTTGAGAGGATTAGGCGCTCGTGGCCTGCCTCGTTGGCGTGGCGATTCTGTAGGGCCAAAGGGCTGAAAGCTCCTGCGCAGCTGCCTTCACCTGCTCGCCTACTGCTGGAACGACTAGCGGAGAGAAACGATGGATAGGGCCGGCAACACTCACGGTGCCAACCACCTGATCACCGACGCGGATCGGAGCGGCTATGGCCGCCACGCCAGGCTCGGCCTCTTCAATCGCCGAGCCCCATCCTCGCTCCAATGTCTCGTCCAGAGCGGCGGAAAAAGTCTGCTTTGTCGTGATGACGCGGGGGCCGCCGATATCGGTTCGACCCAGACCGCTGGCGACGGCACGAGCTAAGGCCTCGTCTCGGTTGAGCGTCGATAGCCAAGCTTTGCCATTGGCGGTCATGTGCAAAGGCACTTTGGCCACGAGTTCTGGCTGATAAATAAGCCCGGAACGAGCGCCTTGCGAATGAGCAATCCAGGTTAAGCCATCGGGGTCGACGATCGCAATTCTCCCGAGTCCTTCGGTGCTATTTGCCAGCCTATCCAAAATCGGCTGACAAATGTCCGGTATGCGCGTTCCGACCAGTAGTCTTTGTCCTACAACTGCTAGGCGCAGAGACAGGCGATAGAAGCCGCTATCGGCATCCTGCTCTGCCCATCCTAGGTCGCATAGGGTGGTTACGAGCCGATGGGCGCCGCTCTTTGGTACGTCGAGGCGCCTGCTGATCTCGCCGAGCGACATGGCGCCAGCGTTCTCGCTTAGCAAAGTGATGAGGTCGAAGCAGCGTTCGACGAGGGATTTGACAAGCCGCATGACACCACGTAGCAAAGAGGTTGCTGGAACGTCATTCCACTAGCACAATTCGCTGAGTTTCGCAAACCTGTGCGCCCCAATTACCCGCCTAGAAAATCCGGGAGTTACCAATGCAGCACGAGCTGTCGGGAAAGATCGCCGTGGTCACAGGCGCTGGCCGCGGATTGGGCAAAGCCATTGCCGAGGTTCTCGCCGGCCGCGGTGCTCATGTGGTCATCACCGATCGCGTGATCGAACCCGCCGAACAGACCGCAGCGTCCATCCGGGCCTCAGGCGGCAAAGCCAGTCCTATAGCCTTCGATGTGGCTGAACCCGATCAGGTCGAGGAAGCCTTCGGAAAAATCCGGGCTGAATTCGGCCGGGTGGACATTCTGATCAATAACGCCGGCATCGGGGATTTCGTGAGCTTCCCCGAGATCACCCCGGAAAAATGGGATCGGATGCTCAACATCCATCTGAAAGGCTCGTTCAATTGCTGTCAGGCCGTGCTCGCCGGCATGAAAGAGCAGAAGTACGGCAAAATCGTCAACGTCAGTTCCGTAGCCGGAAAGCGCGGCGATTTCATCGGCAATGCGCATTATACCGCTGCCAAGGCCGGAATTATCGGCCTGACGAAATCTCTAGCGCTCTACGCTGCCCCATTTGGCGTCAACGTCAATGCCGTCGCCCCCGGACTCTTCGCAACGGAGCTCACCGATGGGATGAGCAGCGACATGAGGGCGACGACGATTTCGCGCATTCCCGCAGGCCGCCTCGGGCGCCCTGAAGAGATCGGTCGCGCAACCGCCTTCCTCGTTTCCGACGACGCTAGCTACATCTTCGGGGAGACCCTAAGCGTCAACGGCGGCTCCTACATGGATTGAGTGACTCAACACTCGCTTTGTCACGGAGCTTCCTATGAAGATCGCAATATTCGACGTCAGTCATTGGCATTTCCCGCTCTACATCCCCGCGCTGAGCGATCCGGGGGTCGAAGTAGTCGGCATCTCCGATAGCGAAGCGTTTGCGGGAGCGCGTTTCGCGGAGCAGCTGAACTGCAAGCTTTTCCACTCGAACGAAGAGCTGCTCAAAGCGGATTTCGATTTCGCTCTCGTGTTCAGCCGCCATTCCAGGATGGCTGCCTTGGCCGAACGCCTCACCGACCGCGGTATTCCGTTCCTGATCGAGAAGCCTTGCGGCCTCAATCTGAAAGAGGTTCGCCGCATCCGGCAGCTGGCGGAGCGGCGGAGCGTTTACGTCAGCGTTCCGTTTATCAACCGGGTAAGCGATTGGGCTTCATGCCTCTCGCCCGCCGAAGGTTTTACGCCGGAAGGCTTTCAACATCTGTCCTTCAGATTCATCGTGGGTCTCGCTGATCGCTATGAGCGAAACGGGAACAGCTGGATGCTCGATAAACAACAGGCAGGCGGGGGTTCCCTCCTGAATGTCGGCATTCATTTTATCGACCTGATCTCGGCTCTGACGGCCGCCCCCATAACCCAGGTTTCGGCTCAGGCCCGGACGTTCCGCCACGACGTCTCCGTCGACGAGCAGGCCATACTGACCTGCCAGAATGCAGCTGGCCAAATTGGCATGATCGAAACCGGATACCTGTATCCGTCAACGGCGGAAGACCAGCGGGACTTCGCGTTTTCGATCTCGCACACCTCCTCTTACGTGCGAGCGTATGCTGACCAGCTCTACGTGAAGGGACGCAACGAGCAGCCGGGGCGGTCCGCCACTGTCGAGTTTAATACCGACGAATATTACCCGGTGTTTCTCAGACGCAGTTGGGTGGATCTGGCCGAAGGCCGAGCACCAATCGCAGGTCTACGCGAGGCGGAACATGCGATCGCCGTCCTCGAGGCAGCATACCGTTCCGCAGCCAACGGCGGCACGCCCCAAACTGTCGAACACGCACTGTAGGTCCAGACCCGGCCAGTAGCTCAATCCAGCTGTGACGCTATCGCGTTCGCCGGCCTTTCGGGCCGTTCGAACGCAACGGGAAAACAAACGAGCGAGGAGCTTCCCATGTCTTTGTCAGGATCAGGCGTTATCGCCATCTGGAACGATATCACCGATGAAGGCCGTGCCAATTTTTACGAATGGCACGATCGCGAGCATATCCCGGAACGGGTCGGTATTCCGGGCTTTCTGCGCGGTCGCCGTTACATCGCTTTATCGGGGACGCCGGAGTATTTCACGCTCTACGAGGTTGAGCACAAGTCGGTGCTCACCGGCGCGGACTATCTGGCGCGACTGAACAGCCCGACCGAATGGACTACGCGCTCGGTTCAGCACTTCAGGAACACCTCTCGTTCGCTCTGCGATGTGGAGCTCTCGCTGGGCGCGGGCTCGGGAGGCTTTATCGGCACGATCCGTTTCGACTCCGATCCTGCTCGTGACGCGGAGCTCCTGAAAGCAATCTCCGGCTCCATCCTGCCTGAGGTGGCGAAGGCGGCCGCTATTTCCGCAGCTCATGTCTGCCGGGCCGATGAGAGCGCGAGCAATGTCAAAACGGCTGAGCAGCGGGGGCGCGCCGCCAACATGGTTCCCCGCTGGGTCGTGATGGTCGAAGGCGCTACGCGGGAAGCGGTCGAGAACGCCCTGTCCACTCATTTGAGCGATGCGGCTCTTCGTGATTTGGGCGCTCTGGAGGCTCAGCAGGGCATCTACAGTCTGCAGTTTGACCTCGTCGACGCTCGATAATGCCATCCGCCTTAGGGCACCAGTGCTGGTGCCCTAAGG
This sequence comes from Allobosea sp. ASV33, assembly GCF_016428755.1. Taxonomy (GTDB): domain Bacteria; phylum Pseudomonadota; class Alphaproteobacteria; order Rhizobiales; family Beijerinckiaceae; genus Allobosea. The sequence continues at coordinate 35,891 of NZ_JAELTI010000006.1, read as the reverse complement.
CGGCCCAAAAGCGCACCGTACGCCTCGTCGACGTGCGGCCTCACCAACAGGAATTCAGGACGATGCAGCCAGTTATATGCCTCCATGCCGACGACAATGTCGTCATCGCGCGTACGGCGTTACTGGTTGGTACGCCCCTTGCCGACGGGGCTGTGACCTCCGTTCGCATTCCTGCAGGGCACAAGGTCGCGGTCCGACCAATTGCCCGCGGAGAGGCGGTGCGCCGCTATAATCAGATCATCGGCTTCGCGACCACCGACATTGCCCCAGGGGAACATGTTCATGTTCACAATCTGGGCATGGGGGATTTTGCGAAGGACTATGCCTACGGCAAAGACGCGAAGCCGACCGACTACGTCGAGGTCCCTGCGACATTCGAGGGCATTCGCCGTCCCGGCGGCCACGTCGCCACCCGGAACTATATCGGCATCCTCACCTCGGTGAATTGCAGCGCCCACGTGGCGGGCCTCGTAGCCGACGCCTACAAGCGGCATCCACTGATGGGGATCGAGCCACTCGCGGACTATCCGAACGTCGATGGCGTTGTCGCACTCACGCACAAGACCGGCTGCGGCATGGCCGATGGGGAGCCTCTCCAACTCTTGCGGCGCACGCTTGCAGGTTACGCGCGACACCCGAATTTCTCCCACATCATCGTGCTGGGACTGGGATGCGAGGTGAACCAGATCAGCGCGATGCTGAAGGAGCACAACCTGACCGACCGCATCCGCAACATGGACATTCAGGCCATGGGCGGCACCCGTAAGACGGTAGAGGCCGGCATGGACTTTGTGCGCGAGGTCCTTGTCGACGCGAACCAGGTCCATCGAGAGACAGTCCCGGCGAGCGAGCTCAAAGTCGCACTGCAATGCGGCGGCTCGGACGGCTACTCGGGCGTCTCGGCCAACCCCGCTCTCGGCGTTGCAAGCGATCTCGTCGTGCGCAATGGCGGTACGGTAATCTTATCGGAAACGACCGAGACCTACGGCGCCGAGCATCTTTTTACTCGTCGAGCCGTAAGCCAAGAGGTCGGCGAAAAGCTGGTAAGCCTCATGAGCTGGTGGGAGGAATACACTCGCAAGCACGGGGCGGAGATCAACGCAAATCCGTCCCCCGGCAACAAGGCTGGTGGGCTCACGACAATCCTTGAAAAATCTCTCGGCGCGATGGCCAAGGCTGGAAGCACCAACCTCGTGGACGTGATCAGGTACGCCGACCCCGCGACCGCCAAGGGGTTCGTGTTCATGGACACACCAGGCTTCGATCCCGTCGCGGCGACCGGTCAGGTTGCGGGTGGCGCAAACGTCGTGTGCTTCACCACCGGGCGCGGAAGCGTCTTCGGTTGCAAGCCGGCGCCGTCGATCAAAATCGCAACCAACACTCCTCTCTACAAGCGGATGGAAGAGGATATGGACGTAAACTGCGGCACGATCCTCGACGGTGAGGAGAGCGTTGTAGAGTCCGGACAGCGGATTTTCGAGCGCATCCTAAAGGTCGCTTCCGGCGAGAGAACCAAGAGCGAGCTGTTTGACTTCGGCTCTGCCGAGTTCGCCCCTTGGCCGCTCGGCGTCACGGTCTGACGCGGCGGGCGTCCCGCGCTCTCCTCGAAGCCGACGTTGTGCTGCGCGATTGGAGGGATCCAACAGCGGTCCTGCCTCCCGCCAGTTCGAGAACACCTAGCGAAGCTCGCCTGGAACGTCTGGCCGCCGTCGTCATTGGACGCGGCCCCTTGGTTTCGACACCTGAACGGAAGACACGACATGAGTTCAACGGCTTCGCGCCACGCCCACCTCGGTCGAACCCTGCCCGCCGATGGCTTCAACGGCGCGCTTGCGGGGAGAGTATGGCGCCCCGGTATCGGGCCTTCGGTCGTTGCGATCCGAGAGGATGGCGTATTCGACATTTCGTCCCTTTCCCCCACGATGAGCCGGCTTGCGGCCACCGACGATCCGGCGCGCATTTTGACGTCAGCCGTGGGCGAACGGGTGGGGTCCCTTGATGAGATCCTCGCGAACACAGCGCCGGACAGCAGGGATACGTCGCGTCCTTGGCTTCTAGCCCCCATCGATCTTCAGGTCGTGAAAGCTGCCGGCGTAACGTTCGCGGTGTCCATGCTGGAACGCGTCATCGAAGAGCGGGCGCGAGGAGATGCTAGCGCCGCAGCGGCTATTCGATCGGAAGTCCTGCGACTGGTTGGTGATGATCTGAGGAAGCTCAAGCCCGGCTCGCCGGAGGCAACGCGGCTCAAGGAAGTTCTCGTCGCTCAGGGCGCCTGGAGCCAGTACCTCGAGGTGGGAATCGGACCGGATGCCGAGGTGTTCACCAAGGCGCCCACTCTCTCCGCTGTTGGCGCCTTCATGGATGCCGGACTTCATCCACGGTCGACTTGGAATAACCCAGAGCCCGAAGTTGTGCTCGTGGTCACTGCCGACGGTCGGATCGTCGGCGCAACATTGGGCAATGACGTGAATCTGCGAGATTTCGAAGGCCGTTCTGCTTTGCTGCTGTCCAAGGCAAAGGATAACAACGCCTCCTGTGCCGTCGGACCCTTCGTTCGGTTTTTCGACGAGACGTTTTCACTCGATGACGTCCGCAAGACGACAGTGACACTGACGGTGGAAGGAGAGGACGGCTTCGTGATGGAAGGCGCGTCGTCCATCGCTGAAATCAGTCGCGATCCCGAAGATCTCGTGGCCCAGACACTCGGTCCGCACCACCAGTATCCCGACGGCTTCGTCCTGTTCCTCGGCACGATGTTCGCGCCGACGCAGGATCGCGACGTGCCTGGAATGGGGTTCACGCACAAGACCGGCGACATCGTCACCATCGCGGCTTCCGGTTTGGGAGCGCTGACAAATCGGATGAAGCCGAGCTCCTCCTGTGAGCCTTGGACCTACGGCTTGGGCGAGCTGATGATGAATCTCGCGCAGCGTGGCCTCCTCAGCGGAAGCCCGCTAATTCCCTAGCATACGAGTGCAAGGCAAAGCCTTGCCGCGTCAGCTCGCTTGAGCGCGGCCCGGCAGTTCGAGGCCGAGCGGCAAGCAAAGGAGGACAGGCAGGCGAAAATTGCAGAAATCCCCGTCCTCCCGTCCGGTGACGTGGGAGCAAGGCTTCGGATCGTCTCAAAATTAATGGCTAATCTGGTCCGTTCTGGCATCCTCCGCGGGGAGAAGCGCGGCCATTCCGTCGTCTTCACCTTGGAAGAGGTCGAGCGGTTCGAGAAAACCTATATCCTCGCTACGGAGGCTTCGGAACATATCGGCAAAAAGGGCTCGATGACCGCGGTTGCCGCCTTACAGCGACTGGGGGTGCCTCCGATCGCTCCGTACTCCGAGCTCGGCGGCTACATCTACGACCGGGAGCAAGCTCTACGCGCACTGGATAGCCTTACCCAAAACCGCTGGTCAGCAGCCTAAAGCGGCAAATCCGCCCTAGCAGGGCGTCTTCTTCGCACGCTTTTGTTTTCGGGCCTGTGACCGCAGTTCGCGTACCCGTTGCTTGCTGGCGTCAGCCAGTTCGGCCTGGCTGCGTTCGCCTTCCTGAGTGAGTGCTACAGAAACCGGCCCTTTCAGGGCAGGTTTTGTCCGTTCCAGTAACTGAGACGACCGATCAGTCAATTCCAAGCCCAACGATCAAATTTCTTCGAGACGGCACTACCCAGGACATGTGTCAGTAGGACCACGCTGCAACGCTAGCGGTGCCTGCCTATCCCAATAGGCCCTACCGGACCCTACATGCATCTACGCGTCCTGCCGGTAGTGCCGGCAGGCCGGATCGTGCGAACACCAGACAAAATGCCGAGTTCGATGATCGCCGCGCGAAACCGCGCGTTACCCAATCGCCCAAGTCGCTCGCGCATTCGCCCAAGGCTCCGAGCTCTATAACGTCCATCATCAACTTGAGTCGACGATCTACGTCATTTGAGTCTGAATACCCGGCCTAGGAGTCAGGCTTTAGCGTGCCCCTACAAGGCGCCGCGGTGATCAGATGTCGACCGTCGCGTTCAGGGCGTTGGTCTGGATGAACTCGCGGCGCGGCTCGACGACATCGCCCATCAGCTTGACGAAGAGATCGTCGGCCTCGTCGTTCTGGTCGTTCTTGACGCGCAGCAGCGAGCGCACGTCGCGGTCGAGCGTGGTCTCCCAGAGCTGGTCCGGGTTCATCTCGCCCAGGCCTTTGTAGCGCTGCAGCGAGACGCCCTTCTTGCCGATGGTCGAGACCGCGTCGAACAGGTCGCTCGGGCCGTTGACCGTGAAGTCGTCGCCCTTGCGGCTGAGAACGCCGGGCTTGGCATAGGCTTCCTGCAAGGAGGCCGTCGCCGCGTGGAGCTTGCGGGCTTCCGCGCTGGCGAGCAGGCCGGCATCGACCGTCGCCGCCTGCTTCACGCCGCGGATCATCCGCGAGAACACGAAGCCGCCCTCGCTGACCTTGCCCTCCCAGCCGCGCTCCAGCTCGTCCGAGATCGCGTCGAGCCGGCGCGCGATAGTGGCCGCCGCCTCGTTCGCCTTGGCCTCGTCATCCTCGGTGATCGGGTGCAGCACGCCGGCGATGGCCATCTGCTCGACGACGCGGCGGTCATAGCGCGAATGCAATTGCGCCAGCGCGTTGCGGACGTTGCGGGCTTCCTCGATCAGGGCGCGCAGATCCGCGCCGGCCCGCTCGACGCCCTCGCTGGTGCGGAAGGTCGCGCCGTCCACCGTCGAGTCGACCAGATACTGCTCCAGCGCCCGCTCGTCCTTGAGATAGACATGGCTCTTGCCGCGCGCCGCCTTGTAGAGCGGGGGCTGCGCGATGAAGAGATGCCCGGCATCGATCAGCTCGGGCATCTGCCGGTAGAAGAAGGTCAGCAGCAGGGTCCGGATATGGGCGCCGTCGACGTCCGCGTCGGTCATGATGATGATCTTGTGGTAGCGCAGCTTCGCCAGGTTGAAGCCGCCCTGATCGGCCTCGGCCCGGCCGATACCGGCGCCGAGCGCCGTGATCAGCGTACCCACTTGGTCCGACGACAGCATCTTGTCGAAACGAGCCCGCTCGACATTGAGGATCTTGCCGCGCAGCGGCAGCACGGCCTGGTATTCGCGAGCGCGGCCCTGCTTGGCGGAGCCGCCGGCCGAGTCACCCTCGACGATGAAGAGTTCGGATTTGGCGGGGTCGCGCTCCTGGCAGTCGGCCAGTTTGCCCGGGAGCGAGGCGATATCCAGCGCGCCCTTGCGGCGGGTGAGGTCGCGCGCCTTGCGGGCGGCTTCGCGGGCGGCTGCGGCTTCCGCGACCTTGCCGACGATGGTCTTGGCCTCGCCCGGATGCTCTTCGAGCCATTCCGACAGCGCCTGGTTGACGACGTTCTCGACGACCGGGCGGACTTCCGAGGAAACCAGCTTGTCCTTGGTCTGCGAGGAGAATTTCGGATCGGGCACCTTGACCGAGACGATCGCGGTCAGGCCCTCGCGGCAATCGTCGCCGGTCAGCGAGACCTTCTCCTTCTTGGAGATGCCGGAGCTTTCGGCATAGCCGGTGATCTGGCGCGTCAGCGCGGCGCGGAAGCCGGCGAGATGGGTGCCGCCGTCGCGCTGCGGGATGTTGTTGGTGAAGCAGAGCACGTTCTCGTGGTAGCTGTCGTTCCACCACAGCGCGACATCGACGGTGATGCCGTCCTTCTCCGAGGTCAGCATGATCGGCTTCTCGATCACCGACGATTTCGCGCGGTCGAGATAGCGCACGAAGGCCTCGACGCCGCCGTCATACATCAGCTCCTCGCGCACGACCTCGGCATGGCGCGCATCGGTCAGCACGATGCGGACGCCCGAGTTCAGGAAGGCGAGCTCGCGCAGGCGGTGCTCCAGCGTCTTGTAGTCGAAGTCGACGTTGGTGAAGGTCTCCTGCGAAGGGGTGAAGGTCACCTCGGTGCCGCGCCTGTCGCCCTGCGGGCCGACGACGGCGAGCGGCGCCACTGCGTCGCCATGGCGGAATTCCATGTAATGCTCTTTGCCGCCGCGCCAGATGCGCAGCTTGAGCGAGACCGAGAGCGCGTTGACGACGGAGACGCCGACGCCGTGCAGGCCGCCCGAAACCTTGTAGGAGTTCTGGTCGAACTTACCGCCGGCATGGAGCTGGGTCATGATGACCTCGGCCGCCGAGATGCCTTCCTCGCTGTGGATATCGGTCGGAATGCCGCGTCCGTTGTCGCTGACGGTGACCGATCCCTCGGCATTCAGCGTCACCGTGACGAGATCGGCATGGCCGGCGAGCGCCTCGTCGATAGCGTTGTCGACGACCTCGTAGACCATGTGGTGCAGGCCGGAGCCGTCATCGGTATCGCCGATATACATGCCCGGCCGCTTGCGCACCGCGTCCAGGCCCTTGAGAACCTTGATGGAATCGGCGCCGTAGTCGTCGGGCTGGGCGCTGAGCGCGGCATCGGTCATGAAGTGGTCCCTGTACGGGCGAGCGGGCGCCCGCGATGTTCCTGATTCGAAATCACAATATAGGGTCTGACGATGGCTTTTTCACGCGCCTACGCGTACGTGCGCGCGGAGGGGCGGTTTCGTCCCCGAAATTGCGCGATGGAAACACGCCGTCATCCCGGGCGATCGAAGGGAGACCCGGGATCCATGCCGGAGCATTCCCGAAAAGGTTCAGGCATGGATCCCGGCTCTTCGCTGCGCTCCGGCCGGGATGACCTCGCGGGGAACGAAAAGCGGTCCGCTTACCCACGAAACTCCGAGATCGCCTCGACGAAGGCCTCGCCGTACTGCGCGAGCTTGCGTTCGCCGACGCCTTCGATCGCCCGCATCTCGTCCAGGCCCAGCGGCCGCTCGCGGGCCATCGCGATCAGCGTCCGGTCGGTGAAGATGATATAGGCCGCGACGCCTTCCTCGCGGGCGATCTGGAGCCTGAGCTTGCGCAGATGCTCGAACAGGCCGGCCGTGCCCTCGTCGAGCCCGTCGGCGCGGGCCGCATCGCGCTCGGTGCGGCGGGAGCGGCGTTCGGCGAAGGGATCGGCCCTGAGCGCGATCTCCTCGCGTCCGAACAGGATGTCTTCGCCCTTCGGCGTCAGCTTGAAACCGCCATGCTCGATGCTGGCCTCGGCCAGTGCGCCCGCCGCGAAGAGCTTGCGCGTCAGGCCCATCCAGGCGGCCTTGGGCTTGTCGGCGCCGACGCCGAAGGTCTTCAGGCCGTCATGGTTCTGGCGGCGGATGACCTCGGTCGTCGTCCCCGTGAGGATATCGGCGAGATGGCCGGCGCCGAAGCGCTCGCCCGAGCGGATGACCGCCGAGAGCAGTTTTCGCGCATCGAGCGTCGCATCCTGCAACGCGGGCGCCTCCGCACTACAGAGATCGCAGCGGAACGGTGCGTTGCCATGCCGGCAGGTCGGCGTTTCCTCCCCGAAATAGGCTAGCAAGGCGCTGCGCCGGCAGAGCGCGTTCTCGCAGAGATCGATCATTGCGTTGAGGCGCTTGTGCTCGATGCGCCGGCGCTCGTCGTCGATCGGCTTCTCGTCGATCTGACGGCGCCGGAGCGACATGTCGTCGACGCCGTAGAGGGTCAGCGTATCCGCCGGCAGCCCGTCGCGCCCGGCGCGGCCGATCTCCTGATAATAGCCCTCGATCGAGCCGGGCATATCGGCATGGACGACGAAGCGGACGTCGGGCTTGTTGATGCCCATGCCGAAGGCGATGGTGGCGCAGACGACGACGCCGTCCTCCTGCAGGAAGATGTCCTGGTTGCGGTTGCGCGTCTCCTGTTCGAGCCCGGCATGATAGGGCAGGGCATTCCAGCCCTTCTCGCTGAGCGCGGTGGCGAGGCGCTCGGTCTTGCTGCGCGATGAGCAGTAGACGATGCCGGAGCCATTGTGGTGCCGGCGCAGGAAATCGTCGATCTGCCGGCGCGGCTGCTCCTTCGGCGCGAAGGCGAGCTTCAGGTTCGGCCGGTCGAAGGAATGCACCACCATGTGCGGCGGCTGCGGGAAGAGCTGTTGGGCGATATCGGCCTGGGTTTGCCGGTCGGCAGTCGCGGTCAGGGCCGTTACCGGCACGCCGCCCAGCGCCTCGCGCGTCTTGGCGAGCAGGCGATATTCCGGGCGGAAATCATGGCCCCATTGCGAGACGCAATGCGCCTCGTCGATGGCGAGCCGGGTCACGCCGAGGCGCTTCAGGCGGCCGACCAGCCCTTCGCCGGCCAGCCGTTCCGGCGAGACGAAAAGCAGCCTGAGATCGCCGGAATTCAGTCTGTCCCAGGCCTGCGCCGCCTCTTCCTCCGTATTCATCGAGTTGAGCGAGGCGGCCGATACGCCGGCCCGCACGAGCTGCCCGACCTGGTCGCGCATCAGGGCGATCAGCGGCGAGACGACCAGCGTCAGCCCGCCCGCGACCAGCGCCGGCAACTGATAGCACATCGACTTGCCGGAGCCGGTCGGCATCACCGCGAAGACGTCTTCGCCATCGAGCGCGGCGGCGATCACCTCCCACTGGCCGGGGCGGAAATCGTCGTAGCCCCAGACGGATTTGAGGATCGCGCGGGCGTCTGATTCGCGGGATGGCGACATGGACAAGGGATGTGCCGCAGCCGGGCGCGCTTGGCCAGCCTTTCGAGGCCAAAGCCTGTGTCGATATCCCTCGGAACCACCACCGTCATCCCGGGCTTGCCCCGGGATCCATCGTAAGGCGCTGCGCTCTACGACGAACTCCCGATATCCGCGGAGTTTAACCTTGGGCCGATCGAAGATCGGACCCGAGGGCTCAGTCCGGGATGACGGCGTGAAGGCTGGATGGGCCTCAGACTTTGACGGCCAGCAGATGGATCGCGATCGCCAGAGCGAAAATCGCCGTGATGAGCTTGGACGGCCAGGGCCTGAGGTCGAACCAGATGAATTGCAGCGTCAGTCGCAGGCCCCAGAACGCGGCGCCCACCAGCGGCAAGACCGGATGCACGCCTCCCTGCCCGGCCAGCCAGATCAGGGTCGCGCCATAGGCCAGGAAGACGAAGATCAGCATCGCGTTCAGCGTCTGCGTGATCGCCGCGTTCAGGCTGCCGGAGGGGGCGAGCCGTTCCGGCCAGCCGAACAGCCGCCGGAACGCGGCGTGGAACAGCGCGAAGCCGAGATCGATGAGGCCGGCCGCCAGAGCCAAGCCGCTCAGCTCCGCGTCGCGATCGCGGCAGCGGCGCCCGCCATCACGCCGCCGGTCGTCCGGTTGATCCAGCGCATCGCGCGCGGGCTGGCGACAAGGCGCCGGGCCCGGTCTGCCGCATAGGCATAGGCCATCAGCGTGCCCGTGATGATCGGGGCGATCAGCGCGGCGACCTCGACGAAGGCCAGCATGCTCATCGCGTTGAGATCGATGACGAGCGGCAGGATCGACAGGAAGAACACCATGACCTTGGGATTGCCGAGCGTCAGCGCAATGCCGCCGAGGAACAGGCGCGCACCCTCGCCACGAGCGGCAGCGGAGGGCTTCGGTGCTTCGGCGGGCGCCGTCCAGGCCTTCCAGGCGAGATAGAGGAGATAGGCGCAGCCGGCATATTTGATCGCGACGAAGATGCCGTGAAAGCTCTGCATCAGCACGCTCAAGCCCAGCGCGCTCAGCGTGAACCAGACGAGATCGCCCGCGACGATGCCTGCGAGGAAGGGCAGCGAACGCCGGAAGCCCGAGGATAGCGAGCGCGCGACCAAAGCCGCGATGGCCGGGCCGGGCGAGGCGACGGCGAGGAAATACACGCCGGCGAACAGGGCAAGGCTGGAAATGTCCATGGAAAGCCTCCCAATGTCCAGCGATGCTGGTGCGCGCTCATTCGACACGAAACCACGCGGTCATCCCGGCCGAAGCGAAGCGTAGAGCCGGGATCCATGCCTGAGCTTTGGTCGGAAGCGCTCTGGCATGGATCCGGGGTCAAGCCCGGGATGACGGCGTATTTCTCGGCAAGATCAGCGGAGATTAGCAGGACCAGCGGCAGGCGTCCCATCGCAAGCCGTGGCCTGACCGATCAACCGAGCGGATCGATCCGCCCCGGCGTCACCGCGAAACGCTGCGCGCCGGCCGGCAGATCACCGAACAGGGCAGCGTCAGCCCCGGTCATCCAGACCTGGCAGCCGAGCCCGGTCAGCCCCTCGTAGAGCGCAGCGCGGCGGCGCGGATCGAGATGGGCGGCGATCTCGTCGAGCAGGACGAGCGGCGCAATCCCGCTCATCGCCGCGACAAGCCTGGCATGCGCCAGCACGAGCCCGATCAGCAGCGCCTTCTGCTCGCCGGTCGAGCCCTGTCCGGCCGGGATATCCTTCGGCCCGTGCCGCACCTCCAGATCGGAGGCCTGCGGCCCCGCGAGCGTGCGCCCGGCCGCCCGGTCGCGATGGCGGCTCTGGCGCAGCAGGTCGCGATAGGCGTCCTCGGCATCGACGGCCGGTAGGCGGGCGACGAGCGCGTCGATCTCGCCGGAAAGCGCGATATCGGCGAAGGGGAAGGGCGAGGCTTCGTCGCGCGTCTCGGCGATGATGGCGGAAAGCCGCGCCACGGTCTCGGCCCGCGCGGCAGCAACCGCGACACCGAGCTCGGCGACCTCGCGCTCGATCGCGTCGAGCCATTGGCCCTGCCCGGGGCTCTCTTCCAGGATGCGGTTGCGCGAGCGCAGCGCCCGCTCCAGCGCGTTCGAGCGCGTCGCGTGGCTCGGATCGATCGCCAGCACCAGCCGGTCGAGGAAGCGGCGGCGATCGCCGGCCGCGCCCCGGAACAGGCCGTCGAGATCCGGCGTCAGCCAGACCACGCGCAGATAGTCGCTGAAGGCCAGCGCCGAGCCGACATTCGTGCCGTCGATCCGGGCCAGCCGCGGCCGGCGCCCCTCTGCATCGAGTGCGCCCAGCCCGATGCCGAGCCGGCCCGCCTCATCGGCGAGCGTGATCGAGACGGCGAAGGAGCCGTCGCCGCCCTGACGCGCCATTGCCGTGATCTCGGCGCGGCGCAGGCCGCGCCCCGGCGTGAACAGCGAGAGCGCTTCGAGGATATTGGTCTTGCCGGCTCCGTTCTCGCCTGCGAGCGCAACGATTTGGCCCTCGACCGGGAGATCGAGGGCCTCGTAGGAACGGAAATCCTGCAGGATCAGGCGCGCAACGGCGGCCATGGAATGGGCAACTCCTCCGGGGCGATGCGACCCGGCTGCGTTATGGTCTTGGCGGAACCTCCCCGTCATTCCGGGGCGGGCCGAAGGCACGAGCCCGGAACCCAGAACCGATGCCCTCTGATAAAAAAGCTTGTTTCTCGCCGCCCTCTCCGCCAGTGCGGGCGGTTCTGGGTTCCGGACTCAAGCGCTGCGCGCTTGCCCCGGAATGACGGCGGAGATTCCGTCAGAGAACGACAAATGCGCCGGATCAGACGCGCATCGGCATCAGCACGTAGAGCGCGGAGGCCCCTTCGCGATCCTGGATCACGGTCGGCGAACCGGGATCGGCGAGCTTCAGCAGCGCGGTGTCGCCGTCGAGCTGGGCGGCGATATCCATCAGGTAGCGGGCGTTGAAGCCGATATCGAGCGGGCTCGCCTCGTAATCGACCTCGATCTCCTCGGTCGCCGAGCCCGAATCCGGGTTGGTGACCGAGAGCGTCATGCGCCCGTCCGCCATCGAGAGCTTCACGGCCCGGCCGCGCTCGGACGAGATCGTCGAGACGCGGTCGACCGACGCGGCGAAATCGCCCTTGTCGACGGTCAGGCGCTTGTCGTTGCCGCTCGGGATGACGCGCTGGTAATCGGGGAAGGTGCCGTCGATCAGCTTCGAGGTCAGCACGACACTGGCCGTGGCGACGCGGATCTTCGAGCCGGAGAGCTCGACAGCGACCTCGCTCTCGCCGTCTTCCAGCAGCTTCTGGATTTCGGAGACGGCCTTGCGCGGCACGATCACGCCGGGCATGCCGACCGAGCCCTTCGGGGCGGCGGTATCGACGCGGGCGAGGCGATGCCCGTCGGTCGCGACCGCACGCAGCACCGGGTGGCCATCGACATCGATGGTGTGGAGATAGATGCCGTTGAGATAATAGCGCGTCTCCTCGGTGGAGATCGCGAACTGGGTCTTGTCGATCAGGCGCTTCAATTCGCCGGCCGGCAGGACGAAGCGATGGGCCATCTCGCCCGCTGTGATATCCGGGAAATCGCTCTCGGGCAGCGTCTGGAGCTGGAAGCGCGAGCGGCCGGAGCGGAGCACGAGGCCGCTGTCGCCGGTGGTCTCCAGCGAGACCTGGGCGCCATCAGGCAATTTGCGGACGATGTCGTAGAGGGTGTGGGCCGGAACGGTCGTGGCGCCGGGCTCGGCTGCATCCGCAGGGATCGTCTCCACCACCTCGATATCGAGATCGGTCGCCTTCAGGCGCAGCCCGTTCTCGGAAGCACTGAGCAGCAGGTTCGACAGGATCGGGATCGTGTTGCGGCGCTCCACCACGCGATGGACGTGGCCAAGCGACTTGAGCATCGTGGAACGTTCGACCGTGACCTTCATGATTGTCTAGTCTTCTGGCGCTGGCCGCCCGCGCATCGCTGCGCGAGCCGAATGAGTGGCCGGCGACATTGCCGGACACCGGGCGGGGGCGCAAGGCCTGCCCGCTCCGGCAACCACAACCATTTGACGGCAGTGGCTAATGTCCGCGGATATCACTCCTGCAGCATGCGCTTCAGCAGGTCGACCTCGTCATGCAGCGAGCGGTCCTCGCTGATCGCCTTCTCGATCTTGCGCACGGCATGCAGCACCGTCGTATGGTCGCGCCCGCCGAAGCGGCGTCCGATCTCGGGCAGCGAGCGCGGCGTCAGCGCCTTCGACAGATACATCGCGATCTGGCGCGGCTTCACCACGGCTGCGGTGCGGCGCTCCGAGAGGATGTCGGCGCGGCTGACATTGTAGCGCGTCGCGACCAGCTTCTGGATGTCCTCGATCTTGACCCGGCGCGGTTCGCGGGTGCGGACGAGGTCGCGGATCGCGGCTTCCGCCGTCTCCAGCGTCACGAGTTGGCCCGACAGCGTCGCATGGGCGAGCAGGCGGTTGGCGGCGCCGTCCAGGTCGCGGCCATTGGTCGCGACGACGCGCGAGACATAGGCGATGACATCGGGGCTGACCTGGAAATTCGGATGGGCGGCTTGCAGCGCCTCCAGCCGGCTGGAGAGGATCGTGGCGCGCAGCGTCTCGTCGAGCTCGCCGACCTCGACCACCAGGCCGCCGCCGAGCCGCGAGCGGATGCGCTCGTCGAGCGCTTCCAGTTCGCCGGCGAGACGGTCGCCGGCGACGACGATCTGCTTGCCGGCATCGAGCAGCGCGTTGATCGTGTGGCCGAATTCCTGCTGGATCGACTTGCCCTGGATGAACTGCACGTCGTCGACGACGAGCAGGTCGATGCCGCGCAGCTTCTCCTTGAAGGCGAGCGCCGTCTGCGACTTCAGCGCCGCGACGAAGCCGTACATGAAGCGGTCGGCGGTGAAATAGGCGACGCGCTTGCCCTGCCGGCGCGCTTCCTGGGCGATCGCCTGCAGCAGATGCGTCTTGCCGAGGCCGACGCCGGCATGGAGATAGAGCGGGTTATACGGGCTCTGGCCGGCAGGCGCGGCGGCAATGCGCTCGGCCGCTGCGAAGGCGAGCTGGTTCGACTTGCCGACGACGAAGCTCTGGAAGCTCATGCGCCGGTCGAGCCCGGTGCCGCAGGCATCGACGAGTTCGCTCTCGCCGGCCTGGGGGGCGCTTGCGACGGCGGGGCGGCCGGTCTCGGCCGGGGCAGGGCTCGCCACCGTCGCGGGGCGGCTGCGCAGCGCCTCGATCTGCGGCTGGGCGGCCGGGTCGCGCGACACGGTCCGGACCGAGAGCATCACGCCGTTCGGCGCCGGCAGCTCGGCCATGCAGTTCACCCGCAGGCGCTCGGTATAATGCGCCTCGAGCCAGCTCTTGAGGAAGCGGGTGGGGACGGTGAGATAGGCCACGCCCTCGACGATGCCCGCGATCTCCAGCCGGCCGAACCAGCTCGAGAAGACATCCTCGCCAAGCTCGGCCCGCAGGCGCCGCCGCACGCGCTCCCACGCTTCCTGAATCGAAACCTCCCCGATCTGGACGGCGGCGGTCTCTTCCGCAGCGATCGTCACAACAACCGGCGCCGTCTCGACCATATCTCCGAAATCCTGCCGCTCGAACATCAATCGCCCCGTTCTTCAAAATCTACGCGCTCAGGGTTCGGCGGCCGCTTCCTGGCCTCCGTTCCCGCGCTGTTGTTCCGGTCAAAATGGTTCCTGTCCCGACGGGCGCATCGCGCCGCTTCGGGCCTCGGTTCCGGTTCTGCTGATTACGCTTGGAAGGCTCGCCGAAAGACGACGCCACCCTTCATCTCAATCAAGAAAGACAAAGGGTCACATCCTCCAACCTCCATGGTCGCGAGCCAAAACGCTGATCATCTCTGGAAATCCCGCGGCGGTCATTGCTGTCCGCCGGGCGATGAAAGGACCTTACAAGGCGCTCTCGGCGGGCTGCAACATCCCTTTCAGCCGGCTTCCGAGACTCGGGCCCGACGAGGCACTCCGATTGATGGGGATGTCTGCCGCAATTGGTTGGGGAACTTAAGATTTTCTTCATGCCCCCTTGCCGGTCTGCCGCCGAATCTTTTTTTGCGGCTCCCCGGAAAGCCTGCCGCAGAGTCGCCGCGATTCCGTCTTCCAAAATCCTTTGCCCGCTAACCTGATGAAAAATCACGTCTTTTTATGTGCGGTGGAGTCCGGTCGGGAGCCCGGTTTCGCGCCCTGAACGGTGCCTGAGAGTCAAGTCTGCAAGGCCGTGGAAAGCCTGCGAAAATCGCTTGAAATCGGCTTTGTCCTGTTCCTTGGAAGGCTGTGGCGAACGCGACACAGCGGCCATGAAGCCAACGAAAAAGCCCGGCCTTGCGGCCGGGCTTTCGGGTCGTCGAAACGATGTGATTTCAGGCTCAGGAAGCCAGGGCGCCGATCCGGTGCGCCAGGCGCGAGACCTTGCGCGAGGCGGTGTTCTTGTGAACCACGCCCTTCTGCGCGGCGCGCATGATTTCCGGCTGGGCGGCCTTCAGGGCCTCGGCGGCAACCGCCTTGTCCCCGGAAGCGATCGCCTCCTCGACCTTGCGCAGGAAGGTGCGCATCCGCGAACGGCGCGCCTTGTTGACCTCGGTGCGCCGCGCGATCTTGCGCGTAGCCTTCTTGGCCGACGTCGTATTGGCCATCGAAACGTCCTCGTCTCTTCATCGCGACCGGGCGCCTGGCGTCATTGCCGGCGGGGCTGGCCGCATCCTTGCTGGAAAAACGTGCGCGGCGGCCGAGCTTGCGCGGGCCGCCGCGAGTGGTGGGGCTATAATCGCTTGCCGGCGCTACGTCAACGCCGGAATTGCCGCAAGCCCGCCGAACTCACGCCGAGGGTGCGATGAAGCGGGCGAAACCCGCCAGATCGACATTGCCGCCGGAGAGGATGATGCCGACGCGCTTGCCTTCGACCGGCACGGCGCCGGTGAAGGCTGCCGCCGCGGCAAGGCACCCGGTCGGCTCGACCACGAGCTTCATGCGCTCGGCGAAGAAGCGCATCGCGTCGACGAGCGCGTCGTCGCTCACCGTGACGATGTCCTCGACCTCGCGCTGGATGATCGGGAAGGTCAGGTCGCCGAGAAAGGCGGTCTGGGCGCCGTCGGCAATCGTCTTGGGTACTCCGATCGCGACGATCTCGCCCTTGCGCAGCGATTGCTGGCCATCGTTGCCGGCCTCCGGCTCGACGCCGAAGACGCGGCAGCCCGGGTTCAGCGCCTTGGCGACAAGCGCCGCGCCGGCCAGAAGCCCGCCGCCGCCGAGCGGCACGAGCAGGATGTCGAGCGGGCCGGCATCCTCGATCAACTCCTTGGTCGCGGTGCCCTGGCCGGCGATGACGTCAGGATGATCGTAGGGCGGAATGATCGTCAGACCGCGCTCGGCCGAGAGCCTGTTGCCGATCTCGAGGCGGTTCTCGGTATAGCGGTCATAGCGCACGACCTCGCCGCCATAGCCCTCGGTCGCCGCGACCTTCGCGGCAGGAGCGTCGTTCGGCATGATGATCGTGGTCGGCACGCCCAGGAGCTGGCCGGCATAGGCGATGGCCTGGGCATGGTTGCCGGAGGAATAGGTGACGACGCCGGCCTTCTTCTGCTCGGGCGAGAGCGAGGCGATCGCGTTATAGCCGCCGCGGAACTTGAAGGCGCCCATGCGCTGCAGGTTCTCGGGCTTGAAGACGAGGCTGGCTTGCGTCCGCCGGTTGGCGGTGGCGGAGCTCATCGCCGGCGTGTGATGGGCGATGCCTTTGAGCCTTCCGGCCGCGGCCTCGACATCGGCATAGGTCGGGAGGGACGGTCCGGTCTGGGCGTTCATCGCGGGAAATCCTGCTGGCGAAAGACGGGAGCTATCTGCCAGCAGGAGCGTCGGTTCATCAAGGCGGCGGCGCTCGACGCCGCCATGCGGCAGGCGATGGCCGGCGGCTCAGCTGTTCTTGAAATCGGGCTTCCGCTTCTCGGCGAAGGCGGACATCCCCTCCTTCTGGTCGGCGGTGGCGAAGAGCGAGGAGAAGATGCGGCGCTCGAAGCGCAACCCCTCCTGAAGGGCTAGCTCGAAAGCGCGCTCGACCGATTCCTTCGCCATCAGCAGGGAAGGCAGCGATTTCGCCGCGATCGCCTCGGCCGCCTTCAGCGCCTCGCCCATGAGATCGGCCAGAGGAACGACGCGCGCGACGAGGCCGGAGCGTTCGGCTTCCTCGGCATTCATCATCCGGCCGGTGAGGATCAGGTCCATCGCCTTGGCCTTGCCGACCGCCTTGGTCAGGCGCTGAGTGCCGCCGGCACCGGGAATGACACCGAGATTGATTTCGGGCTGGCCGAACCGGGCATTGTCGGCGGCGATGATGAAGTCGCACATCATGGCGAGTTCGCAGCCGCCGCCGAGCGCGAAGCCCGCAACCGCCGCGATGATCGGCTTCTTGCGCCGGCCGATCCGGTCCCAGTCCTCGAACTTGTCGTCGAGATAGGTGCCCGGGAAGGTGCGGCCATGCATCTCCTTGATGTCGGCGCCGGCGGCGAAGGCCTTCTCGGAGCCGGTCATGACGATGCAGCCGATGCCGCCGTCGCGCTCGAAACCGTCGAGCGCCTGGTTGATCTCGCCGATGAGCTGGCCGTTCAGCGCGTTCAGCGCCTGCGGGCGGTTGAGCGTGATCAGCCCGACCTTGCCCTTCGTCTCGACGAGAATGGTCTCATAAGCCATGGCGGCCTCCCGGATGGTTCTATCCCGAAAGCTTTAGCGGGCGTCAGCAGGTCAAGTCCACGGGCAGGAGCGGCAATGCGAAATGCGCAAAGATCATCAGAAGCGGGAGAACGCAGGGATCCGGCGGGTGCCCCCGCGCGTATTCCTATGGAAGCGCGGCAAGACCGGCCGCTGGTCCAGTGGGAGGCCGACATGAAATCCATCCTGCTCGCTGCCGTCGCGGCCCTTACGCTCGCCGGCTGTGCCGGAACCGCGATGACCGGTGCGGACAAGGCGCCCGAACCGCGCAAGCGGATCGATGTCGCGCGCTTCTATACCGGCACTTGGCGCGAGATCGCACGCCGCCCCATGACGATCACGGATGGCTGCGTGGCCGGTGCGACCGAATACGGGCCGGATCGCAAGGGTGGCATTCAGGTGCTCGATTCCTGCCGCATGGGCAGCCCGCAGGGCGAGCTCAAGACGGTCGGTGGGCCCGGCACGATCCTTGACCCCGGTTTCAACGCCAAGCTGCGTGTGGACTACAAGCTCTACGGCTTCGTGCCCGTGCAGCGCGACTACTGGGTTCTGGACCGCGCCGACGACTATAGCTGGTTCATCTCGGCCGATCCGACGCTGCGCGATCTCTATATCTTCACGCGCGATCCGCAGATCGGTGCCGCCCAGCGCAAGCGGCTGGTCGCGCGCGCGGCTGCGCTCGGCTACGACGTCACGAAGCTCGAATTCCCCGAGCAGCCACGTCGTTGAGGCGCTAGGGGCGCTTGGCTGGCTGGCAGCTCTCGCAATAAAACGTCGAGCGTCCCGACTGCACCAGCCGCTTCACCAGATTCCCGCAGTCCGGCGTGACGCAGACCTCGCCCTCGCGGTCATAGACCTTGAAGCGGTGCTGGAAATAACCGAGCGAGCCGTCGGCATGGGCGAAGTCGCGGAGCGTCGAGCCCCCCGCCGCGACCGCCTCCTCCAGCACCTCGCGGATGATGCGGGCGAGCTCATGCGCTTTCTCGCGCGGCCGGCCGGTCGGCGTCGCGATCGTCCCGGCCTCCGCCTCCGGATGGAGCCCGGCCCGGAACAGCGCCTCGCAGACATAGATATTGCCGAGGCCCGCCACGAGCCGCTGGTCGAGCAGAGCGGCCTTGAGCGGCGCGAACTTGCCTGCGAAGAGCTTCGCCAGCATCTCGCCGGAGAGTTCGTTGCCGAGCGGCTCGATGCCCATGCCCGCAAAATGCTTCGACGTGGCCAGCTCGGCGCGCGGGACGAGATCCATGAAGCCGAAGCGGCGCACATCATTATAAGTGATGCGCGCGCCGGTCCCCATCTCGAACACGACATGGTCGTGGATCAGGTGCCGGCCGATCTCATTGTAATAGGCGCCGGGCTCGGTCGGCGGCGTTCCGGGCGCCTCGACGATGAAGCGCCCGCTCATGCCCAGATGCATCACGAGCGCCTCGCCGTCGTCGAGATCGGCGATCAGGTATTTCGCCCGCCGCGACAGGGCCTCGATGCGCCGGCCGGTCAGGCGCTCGGTGAAGCGCTCCGGCAGGGGAAAGCGCAGGTTCGGCCGGCGGAGTTCGACGCGCTGGAAGCGCTCGCCCAGCATGGCCGGCTCCAGCCCGCGCCGGACAGTTTCGACCTCGGGTAGCTCCGGCATATCAGCGACCTCACATAAAGCCTGCGTCGAGAGGGCCCGCGACAAGCCCGCCGCCTTTGGCTATTGATCGGCTCAGGCGAATACAAGACAGATTTGCACAAGGCCGGCCCGACCGTGACAGCAGCTTCCGACACCACCCATTTCGGCTTCGAGACGGTGAAGCTCGCCGAGAAGCAGGCGAAGGTCGACGACGTCTTCCACAAGGTCGCCAACCGCTACGACCTGATGAACGACCTGATGTCGGGCGGCCTGCACCGGGTCTGGAAGAGCGCGCTCCTGACCGCGATCAATCCGGCCAAGGACCGCCCCTTCCACCATCTCGACGTGGCCGGCGGCACCGGCGACGTCGCCTTCTCGGTGCTGGAGGCCGGTGGCCCTGAGACCGACGTCACCGTGCTCGACATCAACGCGGACATGCTGCGCGTCGGGCGCGAGCGCGCCGACAAGCGCTTCCCCGACAATGATCGCATCCGCTTCGTCCAGGGCAATGCCGAGGAACTCGGGCTGCCGGACAACCATTTCGACTGCTACACCATCGCCTTCGGCATCCGGAACGTGCCGCGCATCGACAAGGCGCTGGCCGAGGCCTATCGCGTGCTGAAGCGCGGCGGGCGCTTCCTCTGTCTCGAATTCAGCCATGTCGACGTGCCGCTGCTCGACAAGATCTACGAGACCTATTCCTTCAAGGTCATCCCGCCGATGGGCCGCATGGTCACCGGCGAGGCCGAGCCCTACCAGTACCTCGTCGAGTCGATCCGCAAGTTCCCGAAGCCGCAGGCCTTCGCCAACATGATCGAGGATGCCGGGTTCCGCCGCGCGAAATTCACGCCGATGACCGGCGGCGTCGTGGCGCTGCATTCCGGCTGGAAGCTGTGATGGGTTGTCCCGCGTCATGCTCGGGCTTGACCCGAGCATCTCTCGAAGGGAGCCTTTTCCGGCATGAGATGGTCGGGTCAGGCCCGACCATGACGGCTGGAACCGCATGATCTCCTCCTTCTTCCACTTGGCTCGCGGCGCGCGCGTCGGCTTCGTGCTGGCGCGCGAGGGCGCGCTCGCGCTTGTCGACCCCTCCGTGCTGCCGCCGCTGGCGCGCGGCATGATCCGCATCGGCCGCCTGATCGAGAGGCGCGGCGCCGGCTCCTCCGCGACGCGGCTCGCGGCGGCGATGACTCGGCTCGGCCCGTCCTATGTGAAGTTCGGCCAGTTCCTGGCGACGCGGCCCGATGTCGTCGGCATGAAGATCGCCGAAGACCTCTCGGCCCTGCAGGACCGGATGCCGGCCTTTCCGATGGCGGAAGCCCGCGCCATCGTCGAAGCCGCGCATGGCGTGAAGCTGGAGACGCTGTTCCCGGAATTCAGCGAGCCGGTCGCGGCCGCCTCGATCGCGCAGGTCCATCGCGCCCGATTGAAGGACGGCCGCGAGGTCGCGGTCAAAATCCTGCGTCCGGGCATCCGCGACCGCTTCAACCGCGATCTCGCCGCGATGCGCTTTGGCGCGGAGATGGCCGAGCAACGCTCCGCCGAAGCGCAACGCCTGCGTTTTACCGGCGTGGTCGAGACTCTGGCCCGCTCGGTCGCGATGGAGATGGACCTCAGGCTGGAAGCCGCCGCCCTTTCCGAATTCGCGGAGAATACCAAGGGCGATACCGATTTCCGCGTGCCGGAGCCGGATTGGCAGCTCACGGCCCGCGAGATGCTGGTCGACGAATGGATCGACGGCGTCCGCCTCTCCGATGTCGAGGGCTTGCGCGCGGCCGGCCATGACCTGCCGGAACTGGCGCGCAACATCATCCAGTCCTTCCTGAAGCATGCGATCCGCGACGGCTTCTTTCATGCCGACATGCATCCCGGAAACCTCTTCGTCGATGCGCAAGGGCGCCTCGTCGCGGTCGATGGCGGCATCATGGGCCGGCTCGGCTTGAAGGAGCGGCGCTTCCTCGCCGAGATCCTGCTCGGCTTCATCACCCGCGACTACACCCGCGTCGCGCAGGTGCATTTCGAGGCGGGCTATGTCCCGGCCCATCACGACGTCGCAGATTTTGCCCAGGCGATCCGCGCCGTCGGCGAGCCGATCCACGACAAGCGCGCCGACCAGATCTCGATGGCCAAGGTCCTGACCCTGCTCTTCGAGATCACCGGCATGTTCGACATGGCGACCCGCACCGAGCTGGTCATGCTCCAGAAGACCATGGTCGTGGTCGAGGGCGTCGCCCGCACGCTCGATCCGCATCTGGACATGTGGGGCACGGCCGATCCGGTGGTGCGGAGCTGGATCACCCACAACCTCGGCCCGATCGGGCGGTTGGAGGAGGCCGGGCGCGGCGCCCGCTCCCTGCTCGGCTCGCTCGCGGCCTTGCCGGAGACGGTCGTCCGCGCTGAGCGCGTGCTCGGCCAGCTCGAGGACGCCTCCCGCCACGGTTTCTCGCTCGACGAACGCAGCGTCGAGGCGATCGGCCGCGCCGAAGCCCGGCGCAACCGCTGGGGCAACATCGCGCTTTGGGTGATCGCGGGGTTGCTGGCTTACGGCGTCTTCGGCTGAGGCTGCCTTCGCTGGAAACACGCCGTCATTCCGGGGCGCCGCATAGCGGCGAGCCTGGAATCCAGAACCGATGCCGGGATTCGGGAACGAGGACAGGTCAGTGCGCTGGCGACAAAGCGCATCGGCTCTGGGTTCCGGGCTCATTGCTTCGCAATGCCCCGGAATGACGGCGCGGCATCCTGCGCTTCTTACCGGAACGGCGGCTCGTCGAAGCTCCTCAGCTTGCGCGAATGGATTGCCGAGCCTGCCTCCTTCAGCTTCTCCAGCGCGTCGAGCCCGATGCGCAGGTGCTCGCCGACGGCGCGCTCGTAGAAGGCGTTGGCGGCGCCGGGCAGCTTGATCTCGCCATGCAGCGGCTTGTCGGAGACGCAGAGCAGCGTGCCGTAGGGCACCCTGAGCCGATAGCCTTGAGCCGCGATCGTGCCCGATTCCATGTCGACCGCGATGGCGCGCGAGAGGTTGATGCGCCGCCGCTCCTTGGTCCATTGCAATTCCCAGTTGCGGTCGTCCTGGGTCACGACGGTGCCGGTGCGCAGGCGCTGCTTCAGCCGGTCGCCCTTCTCGCCGGTGATGTCGGCGGCTGCCTGCTGGAGCGCGACCTGCACCTCCGCCAGCGCGGGAATCGGGATATCCGGCGGCACGAGATCGTCGAGGATGCGGTCCTGCCGGAGATAGGCATGGGCCAGCACATAGTCGCCGATGATCTGCGTCTGGCGCAGGCCCCCGCAATGGCCGACCATCAGCCAGCAATTCGGCCGGAGCACCGCGAGATGGTCGGTGATGTTCTTCGCGTTGGAGGGGCCGACGCCGATATTGACCAGCGTCACGCCCTCGCCGCCGGTCCGGATCAGGTGATAGGCCGGCATCTGGAAGCGATGCCAGGGCGCCGACATCACGCGTTCGGCGGCCGAAACGTCGATGCCGTCCTTGTCGATGCGGATGCCGCCTGGCGCGACCAGCGCCTCGGCCGTGCCGGCCTCGATCTCGGCCAAGCCCAGCCGGACGAACTGGTCGACATAGCGGTGATAGTTGGTCAATAGCACCCAGGGCTGCACCGCCCGCCAGTCGGTGCCGGTGTAATGCACCAGCCGCCGCAGCGAATAGTCGACCCGGACGGCGTCGAAGAGCGAGAGCGGGCGCGGCTCGCCCTCGATCAGGTCGTAGGTGCCATCCGCGATCTCGTCGCCGACCAGCGCGAGCAGCGGCGTCGGGAAATAGCGCGCGAGCTCGGCGGCGGTGATCTTGCCGCGCCCCAATTCGTCGCCGCCTTCAAGCGCGTAGGGGTAGGGGATTTCCTGCGTGCTGACGCCGGTCTCGATCATCGCGCCATATTCGGCGACGAGCGGCCTGAGCTGGTCGAGCAGATAGGCGCGGAACTCGGCCGGCTGCGTCACCGTGGTCGAGTAGATGCCGGGCACCGCGAATTTCGCGTAGCCGCGCCGCGTCGCCTCCGGCAGCTTCGAAGGCTCGTAGGTCACGCGCAGCATCGGGTAGCGATAGCGCTCGCGGTCATCCGCGGTCGGGGCCTCGCCGGTCTCGAAGAAGCGCTGCAGATCGCTGCGCAGCGCCGAGCGCGCCTCGTCATAGAGCCGTTCGAGCCGGTCCACGGCGGCTTCCGGTGTCCCTGCGGTCTCGAAGCTCATGAACCCTCCTCGTCTTGTACTCGGTTCTAGCCGCGTGTCCGCGCTCCTGACAACAACCGGCGGTGGCCCGCGCCAGCTTGTCGCGAGCCTGGTTGACAGGCAGGAGGAACGCGATTAGTAAACCGATAAGTTAATTAACTGATCGGTTTCATATGATGTCGACGGACCCGCTCAGCCTGACCTTCGCCGCCCTCGCCGATCCGACGCGCCGCGCCATCCTGGCCCGGCTGTCGCAAGGCGAGAGTTCGGTGAAGGAACTGGCCGAGCCCTTCGCGATGAGCCTGCCGGCCGTCTCAAAGCACCTGAAGGTGCTGGAGCGCGCCGGGCTGATCACGCGGGGGAAGGAAGCCCAGTGGCGGCCCTGCCGGCTCGACCCGGGCCCGCTTCAGGACGTCTCGCAATGGCTGGAGCATTACAGCCGTTTCTGGGACCAGAGCCTCGGGCGGCTGGACGCGGTGCTCCGCGAGATCAAGGCAAAACCACCCGATAAACCGGGCGTTTGAGCTCATAACCATCGCTTCAGTTCATTCTTAAGGTGTTTTCATGCTCAAGACCGTTCTTCTCGGCCTTCTCGCTCTGCTCGCGGTCGGCATCGTCGCCGTGCTGATCCTGGCGGCCGGCAAGCCCGATACCTTCCAGGTGACGCGCTCCATCAAGATCGATGCCGCGCCGGAGCGCATCTATCCCCTGATCGCCGATTTCCGGGCCTGGAGCGCCTGGTCGCCCTGGGAGAAGAAGGACCCGGCGATGAAGCGCAGCTTCGGCGGCCCCGAGACCGGGGTCGGCGCGACCTATGCCTGGGCCGGCGACAAGAATGTCGGCGAGGGCAGCATGCGCATCACCGAGGCCCAAGTGCCCGGCAAGCTCGGGCTCAAGCTCGATTTCCTCAAGCCCTTCGAGGCACATAACGACGTCGTCTTCGCGCTGACGCCGCAGGGCCAGCAGACCAACGTGACCTGGATCATGACCGGCCCGACGCCCTTCATCGGCAAGATCATGCATGTCTTCATGGACATGGACCGCATGGTCGGCGGCGATTTCGAGGCCGGGCTCAGGGCGATGAAGGCGGCGGCCGAGCGCGCCGCCTGAGCCCTCGCCCGCCGGCCATCCGGCAAGCTCCGATTTTTACGTGCTCAACGAGGAGGACGAACCATGAAGCTCTCGACCTATCTGATGTTCGACGGCAATTGCCGGGAAGCCTTCACCCATTACGAGAAGGTGCTTGGCGGCAAGGTGCTCGCCATGATGGATCACAAGGGCACGCCGGCGGAGGAGCATGTTTCGGCCGAATGGCGAGACAAGATCCTGCATGCCTGCCTGGAGATCGACGGTCAGATGCTGATGGCCTCCGACGCGCCGCCGAATCGCTCGGACGGTCCGATGCGCTCGGTCTCCGTCAGCGTCGGCGTGAAGACGCCGGAAGAGGCCGAGCGCATCTTCGCCGGCCTCTCCGAAGGCGGCGCCAAGGTCACGATGCCGATGGCCGAGACCTTCTGGTCGCCGCGCTTCGGCATGCTGGTGGACCGCTTCGGCACGAGCTGGATGGTCGGCGCCGAGATGCCGGCGGATCAGGCGAATTGCGGTTGACATAGCCGGTTTCCCGAGGAAACACCCCGTCATTCCGGGCTTGACCCGGGATCCATCGTAAGGCTCCGCGCTCTACGATGGATCCCGGATCTGCGCGGCTTCGCCGCTTGTCCGGGATGACGGCGTGGTTCCGAGGAAGTCAGCCGTCCTACGACCGCCCGCCATCCACCGAGAGCACCTGCCCGCTGATCCAGCTGGCCTGCTCGCTCAGGAAGAACAGCGTGGCGCTGGCGATATCCTCGGGCGTGCCGAGCCGGCGGGTATGGATGCTTTCGACGAGCTTCTTCTGCCCCTCCGGCCCATAGCTCTGCCATTGCCGCTCGGTCGCGGGATTGGAGCGCACGAAGCCCGGCGCCACCGAATTCACGGTGATGCCGTGCGGGCCGAATTCCCAGGCGAGCTGCTTGGTCAGGCCGACCAGCGCATGCTTGGCGCTGGCATAGGCCTGGATGCCGGTAAGGCTCGGCCGCAGACCCGCGCCGGACGAGATCGTCACGATCCGCCCGTAGCCGCCCTGCTTCATCACGGGTGCCGCCGCCTGCGCCAGGAAGAAGGCGGCATCGACATTGGCGGCGAAGATCACCCGCCAATCCCCCTCGGAAACCGCCTCGATCGCCCGGCCGACTTGCCCGCGCACGCCGCCCGCGGCATGGACGAGAAGGTCGAGCCGGCCATCCCTCGCCACGATGTCGCGCACCAGAGCCTGTGCGGCCTCGGGTGAGCCGAGATCGGCGGCATGGCCGATCGCGCCGATCTCTTTCGCTGTGGCCTGCACCCCGGCTGCATCGATATCGGCCAGGTGGACGCGTGCGCCTGCCTCGGCCAGGGCGGCGGCGATTGCGCGCCCGATGCCCTGGGCTGCGCCGGTGACGAGGGCTACGCGGCCGTCGAAGCGGATCTGCATCGGTCGATCAATACTTTCAGCGTCTCGAAGGCCATCGGGCGGCGGCCGTCCTCGATGTCGTGGATGAGCGAAACCAGCGTCTCGATCGCGGTCGTCGCGATGCCGACCTCGCGGCCGAGTGTCGCGATGACGCCGATCTGCGGGTCGACCTCGGTCTTGCGCTTGCGCACTGCGAGGTCGCGCCAGATGCCGGAATGGGTCTTGGCGGTCTGCGCGGTGTAGTGCGCCAGCCAGTTGATCGTCTCGATCTGCGGACCTTTCGGCCGGCCGGGCGCGAAGACCATCGGGTCAAAATCGCCGAAACCGAGGGAGGTCACGCCGCGCTTGGCCGCGACCGCGCCGACTTCCCGGCCGAGCGCCAGCCAGACCGGAAGCCGCTCCGGGTCCGCAAAATTCGCCGACATCGAATCGTCGGTCAGCGCCGTCCCGAACAGCATCGCGCCATAGGCGAGCTTGCCCCAGAGATAGCCGAAGATGTTGTCCGTCAGGATCGCGTCCGGCTCGAACAGCGTCATCAGCCGGTGCATCTCGACGACCCGCTCGCTCATCGATCCGTCGAGCTCGCCGACGACGGTCGCACCGCGATTGCCATAGAGGATCTCGCCCGGTCCGAGCCAGTCGGCGCCGAAATTGACGAAGCAGCCCATGGTGCGCCGCTCGCCGACAGCCCTGGCGATGGCGAGCTCGTTCAGCCCGTTCTGGGCAGAGAGCACGAAACCGTCCTCGGCGAGATGCGGCTTGAGCGCGTCGAGCGCGGCCTCCGTCGCGCCGGCCTTCACGGCAAGGACGATGCGGCTGTAGCGGCCGGTCAATTCGGCTGGCGTCGCGGCCGGCACGACTTGCGTGAATTCCTCGACCGGCCCGGAAATGGCGAGCCCCTTGGTCCGGCAGGCTTCGACATGCTCGGGGACGATGTCGACGAGCAGAACCGGCACGCCGGCCCGCGCCCAATAGGCGCCGAGCGTGCCGCCGATCGCGCCGGCGCCCCAGATCAGGATGGGTTCGCTCACGCCTGCCCCGCCAGTTCGACATGGTCGTGCGTGGCGACATGGACGAGTCCGTCCGCCGTCACCCAGCCCCGATACATGCCTTCAGTGTTGTAGGGCGCCACGATCGCGCCATCGGCGCCGACCGCCACCAGCCCGGCTCCGATCTTGTGCTCGGAGAGTTCCGCAAGAACCGCATCCGTCGCCGCCTCCAGCGAGAGGCCCTTGTAAGCGATCAGCGATGCGATCTCGTGGCCGACGCAGTAGCGGATGAAATATTCGCCCTTGCCGGTGCCGGAGACGGCGCAGCGCCCGTCGCGGGCATAGGTCCCGGCGCCGATGATCGGGGAATCGCCGACGCGGCCGACCGGCTTGTTGGTATAGCCGCCGGTCGAGGTCGCGGCGGCGAGATGGCCCTGCGCGTCGCAGGCGACGGCGCCGACCGTGCCGTGCTTCTCGGCCTCGCTCGCCTCGGCGGCGGTGCCGACGATCTCGCGCAGCTTCATCGAGGCGAGGTTCTTGCGCCGGCGCTCGGTCGAGAAATACTCGTTCGCGACGGTATCGACGCCCTCATGCTCGGCGAAATCATCGGCCGCGGGGCCGGCGAGCAGCAGCGGATCGCCGCGCAGCATCAAGGCCTTGGCGGCCGTGATCGGGTTGCGGATGCGCTTGGCGCCGCAGACCGCGCCGGCGGCCAGCGTCGCTCCGTCCATGATCGAGGCGTCGAGCTCATGCTCGCCGTCGCTGTTGAAGGCCGCGCCATGGCCAGCGTTGAAATGCGGGGAATCCTCCATCACCCGCACGGCTGCCTCAACGGCGTCGACGGCCGCACCACCCTTGCTCAGGATCGCCCAGCCGGCGCGCAGGGCGCTGGCGAGGTCGGACCGAGCCTGGGCCCATTCGGCCTCCGTCATCTCGGCTTTCGGCAGCGTGCCGCAGCCGCCATGGATGGCAAGCGCGAGGGTCATGTTCGTCTTCCGATCAGTCGTTGTGCGAGGCAGGCCGTCAGGCTCGCCCCGATGCGAGCATCCACGTCTCGGACACCGAACCGGGGCGTCAAGCGAAGGCGTGGATGGCCGGGACGAGCCCGACCATGACGCGAAGGCGGTCCCGTTACTTCTTGGCGGGCTTGATGTCCATCGCCAGCGTGTCCTCGTCGACGCGCGGCGAGATCGTCACCTTGTCCTTCTGCATCGCCCAGGCGGAGCCCACGGCGGTGATCGGCAGGCGCGGCCGGTCCTTGGCGACGATCGCGGCGACATCGGCCAGCATCTGGTTGCGCTTGGCCTCGTCCATCTCGATGCCGGCATCCTCGATCAGCTTGTCGACCTGGGGATTGGCATAGTTCTGGATGTTGAAGGCGCCGAGCTTCTTGGCCGGGTCGTTGGAATGCACCAGGGAGGACAAGGTGTAGTTCGCCTCGCCCGTCAGCGTGCCCCAGCCCGACATCGACATCGAGAATTCGCCGCGCAGGCGCGCCGGGAAGAACACCGCGCCGGGCTGGGCATTGGCGTTCACCTCGACGCCGATGCGCGCCAGCATCTGCGCGATCGAGGTGCCGACCTGCCGGTCGCCGGGCAGGCGGTCATTGGTGAAGGAGAAGCTGATCTTGAAGCCGTTCGGATAGCCCGCCTCCTCCATCAGCTTCTTGGCCTTGGCGAGGTCGGGCTTGAGCGCCGGCAAGCTCTTGTTGAAACCGGCGATGGTCGGCGTCACCAGCTGGTTGGCGGGAGAGCCGAGCCCTTCCATGGCGATCTCGGCGAGCGCCGGCCGGTCGATGGCGAGATCGAACGCCTCGCGCACCCGGACGTCCTGCAGCGGGTTCTTCGGTAGGGCCGAGCCGTCCTTGGCGGTGACCTGCGGGGTCTTGTCCCGCATGTCGAGTTCCATGTTGAAGAGATAGACGCTCTCGATCGTGGCGACGGTGAGCTTGGCGTCGCGCTTCAGCGTCGGCACGTCGGAAGCCGGCGCGCGCACGATGATGTCGACCTGGCCGGCCTTGAGCTGCGCGACGCGGGCGGCGTCGTTCGGCAGTTCCTTGCGCACGACCTTGGCCCAGGGCTCCTTCGCGCCCCAGTAGCCGTCGAACCGGTCCAGCACCATCTGGTCCTTCGGCGTCCAGGAGACGAACTTGTAGGGGCCGGTGCCGATTGCGGCCTTGCCGGAATTGAAGGCCTCGTTGGCACTGTCCTTGGTCAGGCCGGCCGCGGCCTTGTGCGAGACGATGAAGAGGCGGATGAAATCGTTCGGCAGGTTCGGCGCCGGTCCGTCGGTGACGATATGGACCGTCAGCGGGTCGACGATCTTCACCTCCTTGACGCGCCGGACATAGATCGTGGTCGGGTTCGGGCCCGCGACGACCGGGATGCGCTCGATCGAGAACTTCACGTCCTCGGCGGTGAAGTCCGAGCCGTCATGGAATTTGACGCCGGGGCGCAGCTTGAACTCCCAGACCGTCGGCTCCAGCGTCTTCCAGCTCAGTGCCAGCCGCGGCTCGATCTGGAGCTTGTCGCCGGACCAGGTCAGGGTGTCGAAGACGTGCTTCAGCGCCTCGGCATGGGTGCCGGTCGCGGTGAAATGCGGGTCGATCGATTCCGGACCGGCGCGGACGCCGATCGTCAGGGTCTGGGCGAGCGCGCCGGTCGAGACGGTGGCGCCGAGCAGGGCGGCGAAGGCGGCAAGGCGGAAGCTTTGGGCAAGTTTCATGACGGTATCCCCTGATTGACGTGGTTTATGGTTATGACTGGAGTTCGTGAGGCCAGGCGGGCGAGGCGATGACGAGCTTGTCCATCAGCGCGCAGAGCTGCCGCTGCTCGTCCTCGCTGAGGCCGGCAAGCATCGTCGTCTGGTGCTCGACCATCGGCACCATCGTCTCGTCGAAGATCTTGCGGCCTGCCGGCGTGAGATGGAGCACATAGCTGCGCAGATCCGCGGGATCGGTCTCGCGCTTGAGCAGGCGCCGCTGCAGCAGCTTCTGCACGGCGCGCGAGAGCGTGTTCTTCGGCAGGCCGGAGGACGCCACGATGTTCTTGGCGGCAACGCCTTCCTTCAGCCCCACCGCATAGAGCGCGACGAATTCGGGGCGCACCAGGCCGTAGCGCGTCTCGATCCAGCGATAGACCGGGTCGTTGAAGCGGAAGGCGACGAAATTCAGCCGGAAGGACAGCCAGCAGGGATTGTCCCAGAGCTTGGTCACCGTCAGCGGGTCGAGCTCGGCGAGCGCTGCTCCGCGCTCGGGATCGACGCGGGAAGGGGAGGTTGGCGCGCGTCGCATCGGGACAATCTCTCGGCCGATTTAGTTCCAAATGGAACTTGACGCTCCGGGACGCCGGAGTCAAGGATGCCGGTAGTCGGGCGGTCCGTGCCGCCGGACGGGATTGTCTACCGCTTGGGAAAGCGAAGCAAGGATCGCGCCGTGCGTGTCGCCGATTTGAACTGGATGCAGATCGAGGCTCAGGCGAAGCGGGACGATCGCTGCGTGCTGCCGCTCGGCAGCGTCGAGCAGCACGCTTACTTGAGCCTGGCGACCGACGTGATCCTGTCCGAGCGCGTGGCGCAGGAGGCGGCGGAGCCGCTGGGCATCCCCGTCTTCCCGGTCCTGGCCTATGGCCTGACGCCGGGCTTCCTGAATTTTCCCGGCAGCATTTCCCTGAAGATGAGCACCTATGCGGCCTTGCTCTGCGACATCTTCGACGGCTTCTACCGCTCGGGCTTCCGCCGCATTGTCCTCGTCAACGGCCATGGCGGCAATTCGCCGGCGCTGAACTTCGCGGTCGAATGGATGGACAAGCACCCGGACGCCAGCATCCGCCTGCATAACTGGTGGGCGGCGCCGCAATTCCAGGCAGCGGTGAAGGCGGTCGATCCCGCCGCCTCCCACGCCTCCTGGATGGAGAATTTCCCCTGGACGCGGCTCGCCGGCGTGGCCATGCCCGATACGCTGAAGTCGCCTTTCAACCCGGCCGAATATCAGGCCGCGAGCCCGGCCAAGCGCCGCGAGATCCTCGGCGACGGCAATTTCCACGGCCTCTACCAGCGGCCGGACGAGGAGATGCTTGGGCTGTGGCAGGTCGGCGTCGAGGAAACCCGCGCCGCGATGGTGGAGAACTGGCCGTGAGGCCGCGCCGAAAGCTCCACCGATGCTAGGCCACATCGCCTCCCGCCTGGCGCAGGCCCTCGTCGTCATGCTCGTCATGTCGGTGCTGGTCTTCGTCGGCGTCTACGCGATCGGCAATCCGATCGACGTGCTGATCGGTCCCGATGTCAGCCAGGAACTGCGCCTCCAGACCATCGCCCATTACGGGCTCGACCGTCCGCTCTGGGAGCAGTACCTGACCTTCCTCGGGCGCGTGCTGCACGGCGATTTCGGCCGCTCCTTCGTCTTCGGCATGCCGGTGATGGATCTGATCCTGTCGCGCCTGCCGGCGACGCTGGAACTGACGCTGGCCGCCGTCTGCGGCGCGGCGCTGATCGGCATCCCAGCCGGAATCTATGCCGGCTACAGACCCGATAGCGTCGCCTCCAAGCTGATCATGACGATCTCGATCCTCGGCTTCTCGGTACCGACCTTCTGGATCGGCCTCGTGCTGATCATGGCCTTCGCCGTCGAACTGCAATGGCTTCCGGCTGGCGGGCGCGGCGAGACCGTTTCCATCTTCGGTGTCGCGTGGAGCTTCCTGACGCTGAACGGCCTGAGCCATCTGCTGCTGCCGGCACTCAACCTCGCCTTCTTCAAGCTCGCTTTGATGACGCGCCTCGCGAGGGCCGGCACGCGCGAGACCATGCTCTCGGACACCGTGAAATTCGCCCGCGCTGCCGGCCTCTCGGAATGGACCGTGCTGCGCCGCCATGTGCTCAGGCTGATCGCGATCCCGCTCGTCACGGTCTTCGGCCTCGAATTCGGCTCGACGCTCGCCTTCGCCGTGGTCACCGAGACGATCTTTTCCTGGCCCGGCATCGGCAAGCTGATTATCGACTCCATCCAGTCGCTCGACCGGCCGGTCATGGTCGCCTACCTGATGCTCGTCGCCTTCGTCTTCATCACCATCAATTTCCTCGTCGACCTCGCCTATGTCGGGCTCGATCCGCGATTGAGGAAGGGAGGCGCACGATGACCGACGCGTCCCCCGCCGCCCGCTTCTGGGCCGAATTCCGCGAGAGCCGGACCGCGGTCGTAGCGCTGGCCGTCGTCGTGCTGATGATCGGCATCGCCCTACTCGCGCCGCTGGTCGCGCCGCAGGACCCCTACGACCTCGCCAATCTCTCGCTCTCCGATGCGCGCCGCCCGCCGGGTTTCGTCGGCGAGGGCGGCTATACGCATTGGCTCGGCACCGACGCGCAGGGGCGCGACCTGCTCTCGGCCATCCTCTACGGCCTGCGCATCTCCCTGCAGATGGGATTGGTGGCGGGCGCCGTCGCCTTCATTCTCGGCGTCTCGCTCGGCATCGGCGCGGCCTATGCCGGCGGAAGGCGCGAGGCCTTCATCATGCGCGTCATCGACCTGCAGCTTGCCTTCCCGGCGATCCTGCTGGCGCTGGTGCTCTCGGCCTTGCTCGGCCAGGGCAAGATGCAGCTCATCGCTGCGCTGGCCGCCGCGCAATACGCCTATTTCGCCCGCACGGCCCATGGCGCGGCCTCGGCCGAGCGCGGCAAGGACTATGTCGAGGCGGTGCTCTCGACGCCTTTGCCGGCCTGGCGCGTCGTCCTGCGCCATATCTTCCCGAACTGCCTGCCGCCCTTGATCGTCGTCGCGACCGTGCAGGTGGCCAATGCGATCGCACTGGAGGCGACCTTGTCCTTCCTCGGCGTCGGCCTGCCGGTCACCGAGCCCTCGCTCGGCATGCTCATAGCCAACGGTTTCCAGTACATGCTGTCCGGCCGCTACTGGATCTCGATCTATCCCGGCATCGCGCTCATCGTGCTGATCGTCGCCATCAACCTCGTCGGCGACCGCATTCGCGATCAGGTCAATCCGAGGCTGAAGCGATGAGCGACGCGCCTCTCCTCCAGGTCACGAACCTCGCCACCCATTTTCACGCCCGCGCCGGCGTGGTGAAGGCGGTCGACGGCGTCTCCTTCGCGCTGAAGCGCGGCGAGGTCATGGGCCTCGTCGGCGAATCCGGCTCGGGCAAGAGCATCACCGGCTTTTCGATCATCGGGCTGATCGATCCGCCGGGCCGTGTCGAACCGGGCTCCTCGGTCAAGCTGGAAGGGCGCGAACTCGTCGGACTGGCTCCGTCCGATCTGCGAAAAATCCGCGGCAAGCAGATCTCGATGGTCTTCCAGGACCCGATGATGACGCTGAACCCGATG
Organism: Allobosea sp. ASV33; assembly: GCF_016428755.1. Taxonomy (GTDB): domain Bacteria; phylum Pseudomonadota; class Alphaproteobacteria; order Rhizobiales; family Beijerinckiaceae; genus Allobosea. The sequence continues at coordinate 3,037 of NZ_JAELTI010000006.1, read as the reverse complement.
CTGACCATCGGCACGCAGATCCGGCTCGCCCTGGAGGCGCACGAGACGGTCTCCGGCGCCGAGGCGCGGCGCCGCTCCGTCGCGGCCTTGGCGCAGGTCCGCATTCCCGATCCCGAGGCCAAGGTCGATTTCTACCCGCACCAGTTCTCCGGCGGCATGCGCCAGCGCGTCGCCATCGCGATCGCCCTGCTGCACCGGCCGAAGCTGATCATTTGCGACGAGCCGACCACCGCGCTCGACGTCTCCGTCCAGGCCGAGATTCTCGCGGAGATGAAGGAACTCGTCGCCGAGCTCGGGACGGCGCTGATCTGGATCAGCCACGACCTCGCCGTCGTCGCGGAGCTGGCAGACCATGTCTGCGTCATGCGCCACGGCAAGATCGTCGAGGCCGGGCCGACGCTTCAGGTGCTGACCCATCCGCAGCACGCCTATACGCAGGCGCTGCTCGATGCGCTGCCCTCGCGCTCGGAACCCGGCAAGCTGCTGGCCGGCGGCGTCGGCTCCGATGTCGCTCCGCCGCCGCGGGTTGCCAAACAAGCTCCGACAGCGGTCGCCGACGCCGAGCACTATGTCCGCATCGAGCATGTCGCGAAGCGCTTCGCCCAGACCCCCGGCCTGTTCCGCAAGCTTGCGCAGAAGGCGGGGCTATCGAAGGCGCCGGTCGCGGTGCAGGCGGTCGACGACGTCACGTTGGTGTTGAAGCGCGGCGAGGCGCTCGGCCTCGTCGGCGAATCCGGCTCCGGCAAGTCGACGCTGGGGCGCGTCGCCGCCGGCATCTATGCGCCCGATAGCGGCTCCGTCCGCATCGACGGCGCCCCGGTGATGAGCGCGGGCGAGCAGCCTCACAAGGTGACGACGCGCGTCCAGACGATCTTCCAGGACCCCTTCGCCTCGCTCAACCCGCGCATGACCGTGGGCGATAGCATCGCCGAGGGGCCTCTGGCGCATGGGCTCGTCGAGCGCGCGCAGGCAAAGATCTATGTCCGGCAATGGCTGGCCGCGGTCGGGCTCAATCCCGAATTCGCGGACCGCTACCCGCACCAGTTCTCCGGCGGCCAGCGTCAGCGCGTCGCCATCGCCCGCGCGCTCGCGATGCAGCCCGATGTCGTCGTCTGCGACGAGCCGGTCGCCTCGCTCGACGTCTCGATCCAGGCGCAGATCATCAACCTGCTGATACGGCTCAGGCAGGAACTCGACCTGACGTTGATCTTCATCTCGCACGACCTCTCGGTGGTCCGCCATCTCTGCGACCGCGTCGCGATCATGTATCGCGGCAAGATCGTCGAGAGCGGCCAGGCCGGCGAGGTCTACGACCGCCCGCAGCACGACTACACCAAGCGCCTGCTCGCCGCCGTGCCCGTATTGCCGGGTGGGTAATGGTCAGCTTGCCGAAACAGCGCCGTCGTTCCGGGCGCAGCGAAGCGCAGACCCGGACTCCATCGTAAGGCGCGGTGCCCTCCGATGGATCCCGGATCGGCGCCGCCCTGCGGCTTGTCCGGAATGACGGGGGACTTGAACGATGCGCATGCCTATCGAGAGGAGCCTGCCATGACCGAACCCAATGAACTCCTGCCCTGGCAATGGCCGGAAGAGGTCTGGCGCGGCAAGGTCGAGCAGGTCCGCGCCGGCCGCAATCTGAAGCCGGCAAAATGGAAGAACGGCGCCCGCTGCGCCGTGGCGCTCTCCTTCGATGTCGATCACGAGACCAACGAATTGCGTGACGGCGGCAAGTCGGTCGGGCGCCTCTCCTGGGGCCAGTACGGCAACCGCGTCGGCGTGCCCCGCATCCTCGATCTGCTGAAGCGGCAGGATATCCCCGCAAGCTTCTTCGTGCCGGCCGTCACGGCCCTGCTCTATCCGGAAGAGCAGCGCCGCATCATCGGCGCCGGCCACGAGATCGGCCTCCATGGCTGGATCCACGAGGTCAACACGGCGGTGCCGCCTGAGAACGAGCGCGAACTCCACCTGCGCTCGGCCGATACGCTGGAGAAGGTCACCGGCGTCCGCCCGGTTGGCATGCGCACGCCGTCCTGGGATTTCTCCGACGTGACGCTCGCGATCGAGCGCGAGCTCGGCCTGCTCTACGATTCCTCGCTCTTCGCCGATGACGATCCCTATGAGATCGTCGAGAAGGGCGAGCCGACCGGCATCGTCGAACTGCCCGTCGAGTGGATCCGCGACGACGCGCCCTATCTCAGCATGAACCGCTTCCAGGCGCTCAGGCCCTATACGGCGCCGGAAGCCGTCTTCGACATTTTCCGCCGCGAGTTCGAGGGCGCCTATGCCGAAGGCGGGCTCTTCCTGCTGACCATGCACCCGCATGTCATCACCTATCGCTCGCGCTTCTGGATCCTCGAGGAACTGGTGCGCCTGGCCAAGGCCAAGGGCGATTGCTGGTTCGCGACCCATGCCGAGATCGCGGCCTATGTGAAGGAGCAGGCCGGCCTGTAAACGGCACGGGTAGCGGAACCGCTGCCCGATTCCTGCCGTTTTCGCTTCATCGCGGGTTCAGGCCACAAGGGGCCTGATACCCGCAGGTTGAAACGAACGACGGGAAAAGAAATGCGCACGAAACGCTGGTTGCTGGTCGGGACCGTCCTGCCGGCCCTCGTCCTTTCGCAAGCCGGACAGGCCTTTGCCCAGGCCGGATACAGGGTCGCACAGGCCCCCTCTTCCGGAGACGAGGATCCGCGCGGGCCACGGCGTCCGCAGGCGCCGGGAGGCGCGCAGCCCGGCCAGCGCGGCCCGGAAAGACCCGGGGCTCCATCCGCCCCCGCCCAGCCGCAGGCCCCGCGCCCGCCGCAGATGCAGCCGGCTCCGACGGCGCCGCGTCCGCAGCCGCCAGCCATGCCCGCGCCGCAGCCGCGCGCCTGTCTCTTATACACATCTCCGAGCCCACGAGACTCTAGGCGGAAAAGGGGGGGGGGGGGGGGGGGGGGGGGGGGGGGGGGGGGGGGGGGGGGGGGGGGGGGGGGGGGGGGGGGGGGGGGGGGGGGGGGGGGGGGGGGGGGGGGGGGGGGGGGGGGGGGGGGGGGGG
>NZ_JAELTI010000069.1 GCF_016428755.1 Allobosea sp. ASV33 | reverse complement strand
AGGCCGTGATGCGCGGACGGTAGCCCGCCTTCGCCTGCGGCACGTTCTCGTCGGTCGCGCGGACGGAGGCGCGCTGCGCGTTGAGCGTCGGATTGGCAGAGTAGGCCCGCGCGAGCGCGGCATCCATGGTCTGGGCCGAAACCGGCCCGACCCAGCCGCCCGCCATCGCCAAAGCGAAGACGGCGGAGAGCCCAAACCCGGAAGTCATCTTGTCGCGTTTATTCACTTGGACGCCTCATGTGCGCACTGAAAGTCGCGCCCAGGCATCGCCCCAGCCTCGGCAGAGTTGCAATTTATAGCCATTCCGGCACCTCCCGCCAACGTGGCGGGCATGCCAAAGTGGTTTCGCTCCCGCACTGCCGCAAAAATGCGACACCGCCGGCATCAGAAAACGAAGGCCGCCGGGCGGCGGAACTCCGCGATAACAGGCGCTGCCGCATCGAAAACCGGCCGGCCGGAGACGACCTCTCCCGATTTCAGGTAGAGCATGACTCGGGCGGCGCGGCCAAGGCCCTCGACGACGATCAGCCGTCCTTCGGGCCGTAGCAGCGGGAAAAGTGTTTCGGGCGAGACCTCGCAGGCCCCGCTCACGAGAATCGCGTCGAAGCTGGAATTGCCGGGCTGCGTGGCCGTGACCGTCACCTCGCTGGCGCCGGCGCGGGCCAGCGCCGCCTCCGCCAGAGCGCGCGCCGCCGCATCTGGCTCCCAGAGCGTGGCCTTCACGCCCATGTCCGCCATCAGCGCGGCGCCGTAGCCCGAGCCGCCGGCATATTCGAGCGCGGCCTCGCCCGGCTGCGGATCGAGGAGCTGGATCATCCGCACCGCCACCATCGGGGTCATCAGCGCCCGGCCGGTGCCCGGCAGCGGGATCGACTGGTCGAGATAGGCGAGATGGGAGAGATTCTCGGGGACGAAGGCTTCACGCGGCACCGAATCCGCCGCGGCCAGCGCCGCCCGGTCGGTGATGTCATAGGTGCGCAGCTGGCAATCGACCATATTGCGGCGCAGCGAGGCAAAATCGTCCATGCTCGAACTCTCCGTCCACGACGCCGTTGCCACCCGAGACCGAGCGCTGCCGTGACAGCCGCTTCGAACCGGTGCAGCGATCGCGCCGCTCTTCGGCAGCTTTCTGTTCGACGCTCGCGCAAAAGGCAAGCACCGCCTGGCCGCAGTCATACACCGACGACGGTTAAGGCGATCTATCGATGTGAGGGGGAAGCTGGCTCCCGGAGCAGGATTCGAACCTGCGACCAATCGATTAACAGTCGATTGCTCTACCGCTGAGCTATCCGGGAACAACGTGGCGGCGTCTTAGCGGCGCGATCCGGATAGTGCAACCCCCCTTGCGAGCCGACCAAGCAGATTTGTCGTCATGCCTGTGGAAGTTGCGATGCCGGGTTGCGGCGGCGCGCGGCTTGTGGTTAGTGCGCTCTCGCTGAAACGGCCACGGTCGTTTTTGCAGGAAGGCCTCGTGGCGGAGTGGTTACGCAGAGGACTGCAAATCCTTGCACCCCGGTTCGATTCCGGGCGAGGCCTCCAATCTCAAGCGCTGATATCGTTGCGCTTTTCCCGACTGGGTAGCGTTTGCCGCCGGCTTCTGCCCCCGGCGGATTCGGCTCCGGTCGATGCCGGCGGAACCAATCCCTCGGCTCGATGTTCTTCCAGCGGATTTTTCAGTGGTGCCCGGCGGCGGCAGCTTGCCTGGCGAGGGCTTGAAAGCCCAGATGAGCCCCATCGGCACAGCCGGTGGGGCTCTCTTCGTTCAGGGTGTCGCGGAGCGGGACGTAAACGGATTCGGAGCGACCCGTTCGGGAAACGTCAGGGACGACACGGCGACAATCGCCGTCAGGCCGATCACGGCCAGCCAGAGCCAGAAATCCAGAGGCGGCTTTTTCGGATTGCTCATCACAAGGGGACGCCCGAGCCACCTCAGGGTTCCCGCTCCGAAGCCGCGAATTTTATCGTTGCAGCCCCAGGCCGGGAGCGTTCAGGCCTTGCGGGCGGCGCCGGTCGCCGCATCCCTGGGGGCGTTTCGCCCGCGGTCACCCAGTCCAGGTCCCGCCCCGTGCTTGATCGCAAGGGTGAGAATCGTCCGGCCGACGGCCTCCGGCAGATTGGCGTCGAGCACCACATGCAGACGCCCGGTGCCGGCCTCGACGGCCGAAACCTCGAAGGCGGGCGCGTGGGGCCGCTGCGCCAGCCGCGGGCGACGCGCGCTGAACAACGTGTCCAGCTTCCGGCCGATCTCGCCGAGCTCGAGATCGAGACCGGCCTCCTCCAATGCATTCATCGTTCAACAGCCGTCCATCTGGAGCCATCGTTCAGGCTGTGATTCGCCTTAAGAACTTCGTTTACAAATCGTTAAAATTTGAGCTAGTGACACCCTGCCTGTGCAGGCGGAGTAGCGTCATGGTCGAAGCAATAGTGATAGCGGTCCTCATGGCCGGGACCGCAGGCGTGTCCTGGCTGATCGCCGACTACCTGCATCTGCCCCTGGACGTTTGAGCCGGCGCGACCAGATTCGGCAAGGGCCGATTGCCTTCTGCCGCGCGCCGCCAAAAAATCTTTCCTCCTCTCCGATACCGATCCGGCCTGGCCGCGTTGATCGGCATTGCGGCCTGTACCATCGTGCCGGCCAAGTGAGGAATGATGACCGAACGCGCCCTGCACTGGTTCCGCAACGACCTGAGACTGGCCGACAATCCGGCGCTCGCCGCCGCGACGGAATCCGGGCCGGTCCTTTGTCTCTACATCCTCGACAACGGGTCGGGTCGGCGCCCGATCGGCGGTGCCTCGCGCTGGTGGCTGTCGCGCTCGCTCGACGCGCTCGGCACAGCGCTCGCGGCGAAGGGCGGGCGGCTCGTGCTGATGCGCGGCGATCCGGCGGTGCTGCTGCCGCGCGTCGTCAAGGAGGCCGGAATCAAGCTGGTCACCTGGAATCGCCGCTATGAGGCGGCCGAAATCGCGCTGGACCGGACGCTCAAGGAGGACCTCTCCGGAAACGGAATCGATGTCCGTAGCTTCAATGGCCATCTCCTGAACGAGCCCTGGCAGGTGACCACCACGACAGGCCAGCCGATGAAGGTGTTCACGCCCTATTGGCGCGCGGCCCGTCAGAAGGGCGAGCCGGCTGTGCCGATCCCCGCGCCTGGCCGAATTCGCGCGTTACCCCTGCCCGATTCGATCGAAAGCATGGCGGCGCCTCTGCCCAATCTCGATCTGGAGCCCCGGAAGCCAGATTGGGCCGGCGGCATGCGGGACGCGTGGATGCCGGGAGAAGCGGGCGCCACGGCGCGGCTCGACGATTTTCTCGGCAGCGGCCTCGCCGGCTATGCCGTGGATCGCGACCGGCCGGATCGCGCGGCGACGTCGCGGCTTTCGCCGCATCTGCATTTTGGCGAGATTGGCCCCCGCCAGATCTGGCATGCGCTGCATCATGCTCGCGCCGCTGGCGAAGCGGCAGGGTCGGAGCAGGATGCCGAGAAATTCCTGTCCGAGATCGGCTGGCGCGAATTCTCGCACCATCTGCTCTTCCACAATCCCGAACTCGCGACGCGCAATTACGATCAGCGATTCGACGCTTTCCCCTGGCGGCCGGACGAGACCGCGCTACGTCGCTGGCAACGCGGGCAGACCGGCGTCCCGCTCGTCGATGCCGGCATGCGCGAGCTCTGGACGACCGGCTGGATGCATAACCGCGTGCGGATGGTCGTCGCCTCCTTCCTGATCAAGCATCTGCTGCAGGATTGGCGGGCGGGCGAGGCCTGGTTCTGGGACACGCTGGTCGATGCCGATGCCGCCAACAACGCCGCAAGCTGGCAATGGGTGGCGGGCTCGGGCGCCGACGCCTCGCCCTATTTCCGCATCTTCAACCCGGTGACGCAGGGCGAAACCCACGATCCCAAGGGCTCCTATGTCCGCCAATGGGTGCCGGTGCTGGCGGGGCTTTCCGATGGGGATATCCACCAGCCCTGGAAAGCCCCGGAGAAGGCGCTGCGCGAGGCGGGCGTGCGAATCGGCGAAACCTACCCTGCCCCGCTGGTCGATCTCGCCTTCGGCCGGCAGCGCGCGCTGGATGCCTTCGCGACGATCAGGGGCTAAGCCGGGAGCACGCCTTGTCTCGGAAACACGGCGTCATTCCGGACAAGCTGCCCAGCAGCGCCGATCCGAAGGGCTCCGGAGTCCTCCGATGGATCCCGGGGTAAGCCCGGGATGACGGCGCGGTTTCGAAGAAAGCCAGATGCACTTGCGCGTAGGCCAAATGACAGAACGCTGAAGCGGCTTCAGCCGCTGCGCTCGGCGAAACGGCGCATCAGCGCGAAATAAACGGGGTAAGGCAGCAGTCGCGCGACCTTCATGATCCAGGCGAGCCGCCGCGGCACGGTGATCTCGAAGCCGCCGCGCTCGAAGCCATCCGCGATTCGCCTGGCGCCGTCCTCCACCGTCATCAGGAACGGCATCGGGAAGCGGCGCCCCTCCGTCATCGGTGTTTCGATGAAGCCGGGATTGACCAGTTGCAGGCGCAGGCCCGCCGCCTCGCAGTCGAAGCGCATCGATTCGCAGAAATGGATCGCGCCCGCCTTGGCCGCGCCATAGGCGGCCGCACCGGGCAGGCCGCGATAGCCGACGAGCGAGGCATTGACCGCGATCTGGCCCGCTCCGCGGGCGACCATGCGTGGCTGCACGGCGAAGAAGCTCTTGGCGACGCCCAGCAGATTGACGGCGACCACCGCCTCGACGGTCTCGACATCGACGGCCTTGCCCAGCCCCGAGGCGATGCCGGCATTGAGAAAGGCGAGCGCGATCGGGCCATGGATGCTCTCGATCGCGTCGACGACATCGCGCATCCCCTGCGCATCGGTGACGTCGCCGGCATGGGCGACGATGCGGCCGGGCAGGCCCTCGGCGCTGCGAGCCAAGCGTTCCAGCGCTTCCAGCCGCCGGGCGGTGACCGCGACGGTCCAGCCCCGGCGCGCCAATTCTAGCGCGACCGCGGCGCCGATGCCGGAGCTGGCCCCGGTGATCCAGGCGACGCCGTCCTGCGGCTTCATGCGGGGCAAGGCCATGACGGCTCCGGGTTGGCGGGACAGTCATCTAGGCACGGAATCGCGAAGCCGGAAGCCATGCGGTCGAAATCATCCCCGCTATCCCGCCAAGGCGGTGGCACCTCGGCTGCAATCGGTGCAGTCTGCTGGGCCGAAGCCGCTTGTGCGCCACCATGAGACACGAGACCATGCCGACCGAACTGCTCTTCCGCCAGGATGCCTATCTCAAGGAAACGCCCGCGACGGTCGAGGCCGTGAACGAGCGCGGCGGCATCATCCTCGACCGCACGAATTTCTATGCGACCGGCGGCGGCCAGCCCGGCGATGCCGGCCATCTGCGCCGCGCCGACGGCAGCCTGATCGCGATCGCCACCACGATCTATGATCCCGAGGACAAGAGCCGGGTCATCCATGTCCCGGCCGAAGGACAGGCCCTGCCCTCGGCCGGCGAGGCGGTCACCGCCGTGCTCGACTGGGAGCGCCGCTTCAAGCGGATGCGCATCCACACCGCGCTGCATCTGCTCAGCGTCGTGCTCGCCTTCCCCGTTACGGGCGGCTCGATCGGCGATGGCGACGGGCGGCTCGATTTCGACATTCCGGAAGGCGGGCTCGACAAGGCCGAGATCGCCGAGAAGCTCAATGCGCTGGTCGCCCGCAATGCCGACGTCACCGAGCGCTGGATCACCGACGAGGAGCTCGACGCCAATCCGGGCCTGGTCAAGACGATGTCGGTGAAGCCGCCGCGTGGCTCCGGCCGCGTCCGGCTCGTCGCGATCGGCGACATCGACCTGCAGCCCTGCGGCGGCACCCATGTCCGCAACACCGCCGAAATCGGCGCGGTCGTGGTCACCGATATCGAGAAGAAGGGCAAGCAGAACCGGCGCGTCCGGATCGCGCTCGCCTGATATGGCTTTGGACGGAACCTTGCCGTCATTCCGGACAAGCCGCGTCAGCTGCGCCGATCCGGGATCCATCATGAGGCGCTGCGCCCTGCGATGGATTCAGGGTCAAGCCCCGAATGACGGGGTGGTTCCGGACATTCAACAAGACTTACCCTGAGGATACGCCTATGGCCCGTGAAGACGTCTTCGTTTCGACCGAGTGGCTGGCCGAGCGCCTGAACGCGCCGGATATCGTCGTGGTCGATGCCTCCTGGTATCTGCCGGCGCAGAAGCGCGACGGCGCCGCCGAATATGCCGCGCGGCGCATTCCCGGCGCGGTCCATTTCGATATCGACAAGATCAAGGACACCCGCTCGTCACTGCCCCATATGCTGCCCTCGGCGCCTGAATTCGCGGCGGCGGTCGGCGCGCTCGGCATCGGCGACGGCATGCGCATCGTCGTTTATGACGGGCTCGGCTTCTTCTCGGCGCCGCGCGTGCGCTGGACCTTCAAGGTCTTCGGCGCACGCGATGTCGTTATCCTCGATGGCGGCTTCCCGAAATGGCTCGCCGAAGGACGCCCTGTCGAGGAAGACAGCCCACAGCCGCGCCTGCCCCGCAGCTTCACCGCCCGGCTCGACAACGGCGCCGTGGCCAATGCCGACGACGTGGCGCGCGCCACCGCCTCGCAGGCGATCCAGGTGGTCGATGCCCGGGCAGCCGACCGCTTCCGCGGCGAAGCGCCGGAGCCGCGGCCGGGCCTGGCCTCCGGCCATATCCCCGGCTCGCTCAACCTGCCGTCTTCGCAGCTCACCACCGATGGCCGGCTGAAATCCCCTGAAGAGATCGTTGCGCTGTTCCGGGATGCCGGCGTCGATCTCGAAAAGCCCTCGATCATGACCTGCGGTTCGGGCGTCTCGGCCGTGATCCTGTCGACGGCGCTCGAGACCGTCGGCAAGCCGGCAAAGGCCATCTATGACGGCTCATGGTCCGAATGGGGCGTGGGCGAGCGGCCTGTCGCGACGGGCCCGGCGAAGCAGGACTGATTGGAGACTGCCATGAGCCACGACCACGATCATTCGCACGACCATCCGCACGATAACAGCCATGACGGCGAGCCGCGCTGGAAGCATGACGGCGTGCGCGTCATCACCGGCGACAAGCTCGACCCCAACACGGCGCAGACGCCGGGCATGTTCCGGCAGGCGGCGATCAACCATGCCCGCGTCGGCGCGCAGAAGATCTGGGCCGGAACGGTCGCAATCGAGCCCAATGCCAAGACTGGCGTGCACCATCACGGCGCGCTCGAAAGCGTGATCTATGTGGTCAGCGGCAAGGCCCGGATGCGCTGGGGCGAGCGGCTCGAATTCGTCGCCGAGGCCGGGCCCGGCGACTTCATCTATGTGCCGCCCTTCGTCCCGCATCAGGAGATCAACGCCGATCCCGACAACCCGCTGCAATGCGTGCTGGTGCGCTCGGATAACGAGGCGGTCGTAGTCAACATCACCGATGTCGACCCGGTCGAGAAGCCGGAAGAGGTCTACTGGGTCGACCCGATCCACAAGCACCCGCACGGGTGAGCATGGCCGCAAGAGGCGCCGCTTCTTGACTCGCCGGCGAGGCGCTGCGAGCATCGTTATATTCAATTGGATACAGCGATAAGCGCAGCGAGGAACAGCATGTTGAAGCGCCGCACCCTTCTGGGCATGGGCCTGGCCCTTGCCGTGAGTTTCGCCCCCGCCTTCGACGCTGCGCAGGCGCAGACGAAGGACCTCGTGATCTTCGCCGCCGCCAGCATGAAGAACGCGCTGGACGAGGCTGCCGCGAACTGGGTCAAGGAGAGCGGCAAGCCGGCGCCGAAGATCTCCTACGCCGCCAGCAACACGCTGGCGAAGCAGCTCGAGAACGGCGCCCCGGCCGATCTCTTCGTCTCGGCCGATCTAGACTGGATGGACTATGCTGCAGCTAAGAACCTGATCAAGCCCGACACCCGCGTCAGCCTGCTCGCCAACCGTATCGTGCTCGTCGCCGGCAAGGATTCGACCGCCACGCTCGATCTCAAGCCCGGCGTCGATGTCGCGGGCGCGGTCGGGGCCGGCCGCCTCGCCATGGGCAATGTCGATTCCGTTCCCGCCGGCAAATACGGCAAGGCCGCGCTGGAGAAGCTGGGTAGCTGGGACAAGGTGAAGGACAAGATTGCGCAGGCCGACAATGTCCGCGCCGCACTGCTGCTGGTCTCGCGCGGCGAGGCGCCGCTCGGCATCGTCTACGCAACCGACGCCGCCGCCGATCCCCAGGTCAAGGTCGTCGCGACCTTCCCCGAGGATTCGCATCCGCCGATCGTCTATCCGGTCGCGGTCACCAAGGATTCGGCCAACCCGGACGCGCAGGCCTTCCTGACCTATCTGCGCAGCCCCGCCGCCAAGCCCGTCTTCGAGAAGCAGGGCTTCACGGTTCTGAACAAGGCCGCCAGCTCTTCGTGACCGATTGGCTGACGCTTTCGCCGGACGAATGGACGGCGGTGAGGCTCAGCCTCATCGTCGCGACGACCGCCATGATCGCGAGCCTCCCGCTGGGGCTTGGTGTCGGCTTGCTGCTGGCGCGCGGGCGCTTCTGGGGCAAGTCGCTGCTCGACGCGATCGTCCATATGCCGCTGATCCTGCCGCCGGTGGTGACGGGTTATCTGCTGCTCGTCGGCTTCGGCCGGCGCGGGCCGATCGGGCAATTGCTCTATGACTGGTTCGGGATCGTGCTGTCCTTCCGCTGGACCGGCGCGGCTCTGGCCTGCGCGGTGATGGGCTTCCCGCTGATGGTTCGCGCCATCCGGCTCTCGATCGAGGCGGTCGACCGCAAGCTCGAATCCGCCGCGGGCACGCTCGGCGCGAGCCCGATCTGGGTCTTCCTCGTCGTCACGTTGCCGCTCTGCCTGCCAGGCATCATCGCCGGCATGATCCTGTGCTTCGCCAAGGCGATGGGCGAGTTCGGCGCGACGATCACCTTCGTCTCCAACATCCCCGGTGAGACTCAGACCCTGCCCTCCGCGATCTACACCTTCACGCAGGTTCCGGGCGGCGATGCCGGCGCGATGCGACTGACGCTGATCTCGATCGTGATCTCCGTCGCCGCGCTTTTCCTCTCCGAACTGATGGCGCGCATCGTCGGCCGCCGGATCGCCGTCGAATGACTGATGTCCTCGACATCGCCGTCCGCCACCGGCTCGGTGCGTTCACGCTCGATTCGGCCTTCACCTCCGACGGGCGCCTGACCGCCCTGTTCGGCAGCTCGGGCTCGGGCAAGACTTCGCTAGTCAATGTCATCGGCGGCTTGATCCGCCCCGATTCTGGCCATGTCCGCGTCGATGGCGAGACGCTGGTCGATACCGCGCGCGGCGTCTTCCTGCCGAAGCATCGGCGCCGCATCGGCTATGTCTTCCAGGAGGCACGGCTCTTCCCGCATCTCACCGTGCGGCAGAACCTGCTGTTCGGGCACTGGTTTGTGCCGCGTGCCCAGCGCAGGCCGGCCGAGTTCGACAAGGTGCTGGAGCTGCTCGGCATCGGCCATCTGCTGAAGCGCCGGCCCGGTGCGTTGTCCGGCGGCGAGAAGCAGCGCGTCGCCATCGGGCGCGCGCTGCTGGCGCAACCGCGCCTGCTCTTGATGGACGAGCCATTGGCGGCGCTCGACGAAGCCCGCAAAGCCGAAATCCTGCCGCATATCGAGCGCCTGCGCGACGAGGCCGGCATCCCCATCGTTTATGTCTCGCATGCGCTGGCGGAGGTCGCGCGCCTCGCCACTACCGTCGTCATGATCGAGAACGGGCGCGTCGCGGCTTGCGGGCCGACCGCCGACATTCTGTCCCGGCCCGATCTCGCCGCGCGGCCGGGCGCGCCGGAGGCGAGCACGTTGCTGTCCGCCGAGGTTACCGGCTTCGAGGAGGCCTTCGGGTTGGCGCGGCTGAATACGCCGGCCGGTCCCTTGACCATCGCGCGGGGCGCGCTGCGGCAGGGCCAGCGGATCAAGATCCGCATCCTCGCCAGCGACGTCATGCTCAGTCTCGGCCAGCCAGCCGAGATCAGCGCGCTCAACATTCTGCCCGGAAAGGTGGCCGAGATCGGCGAGCGCAGCGGCGCGGGGGGCAGCACCATGCATCTGCTGATCGCTTGCGGTGAGGCGAAGCTGGCGGCGCGTCTCACGGCGAAATCCGTCGCCCTGTTGGGCCTGGCGCCCGGCAAGCCGGTGCATGCGGTGATCAAGAGCGTCTCGGTCGAGATGCCCTGAGCCCAACCACAGCTGCCACCGTCATTCCGGGGCTTCGCGAAGCGAAGAGCCCGGAATCCAGAACCGATCTCCTTGACCACAAGAGCGCGACGGCGGCCTCGTCGATCCGGCTAGGGCATTGGTTCTGGATTCCGGGCTCATTGCTATGCAATGCCCCGGAATGACAACGGGGCCTCGAAATCCAGCCCTTGACCTTCCCATGATGGGAAGCCCCATATGACTCGTCATCACCAAGAAGGAGACGGCGATGACGGTCATCGACAGAAGCAGGCACGACCCCGAAACCCTCGATCTGGGCGTCGAGGGCATGACCTGCGCGAGCTGCGTCGCCCATGTCGAGCGCGCCATCGCAGCGGTGCCGGGCGTCGATGCGGTCTCGGTCAACCTTGCGACCGAGCGGGCTCACATCAGCTTCACCAAAAGCGGCACCGATCTCGGCCAGATCGAGGCGGCGGTCCGCAAGAGCGGCTACACTCCGGTCGAGACCACGATCGAATTGTCGGTTTCCGGCATGACCTGCGCCTCCTGCGTCGGGCATGTCGAGAAGGCCCTGCGCGCCGTGCCCGGCGTGGTCGAGGCGACCGTGAATCTCGCGACCGAACGCGCCAGCGTGAAAACGCTTGCCGGCGATGAGATCGTCCCTGCCCTCGTGAAGGCCGCGGCCGGCGCCGGCTATGAAGCGAGCCCGGTCGTCGCGGCCGATGGCGATGCCGACAAGCGCCGGCAGGCTGCCAAGGACGAGGAGCAGGGCAAGCTGCTGCGTTCCGTCATCCTCGCCGGCTTGCTCACCCTGCCGCTGCTCGTCGTCGAGATGGGCAGCCACATGTTTCCTTCGCTGCACCATTGGCTCGCCGGCACTTTCGGCGAGGGAAATGTCCGCGTCTTCTCCTTCGCGCTGGCGACCATCGTCCAGTTCGGGCCGGGCCTCGTCTTCCTGCGCAAGGGTTTCCCGGCGCTGCTGCGACTGGCGCCCGACATGAACTCGCTGGTCATGCTCGGCACCGGCGCGGCCTATCTCTATTCGAGCGTCGCGACCTTCCTGCCGGACCTGATGCCGGCGGGCACGGACGGCACCTATTTCGAATCCAGCGCGGTGATCGTGACGCTGATCCTGCTCGGGCGCTGGTTCGAGACCCGCGCCAAGGGCCGCACCGGCGCCGCGATCCGCAGCCTCATCGCGCTCCAGCCCAAAACGGCCCGCGTGCTGCGCGACGGTGCCGAAAGCGATGTCGCAGTCGACAGCGTGCGTCCCGGCGATATCGTCATCCTCAGGCCGGGCGAGCGCGTCCCGGTCGATGGCGAGGTCACCGACGGCACCTCCTTCGTCGACGAATCGATGATCACCGGCGAGCCTGCCCCCGTCCGCAAGGAAGCCGGCAGCATCGTCACAGGCGGCACCGTCAACGGTTCCGGCGCGCTGCGCTTCACCGCGCAAAAGGTCGGCGCCGACACGCTGCTCGCCCAGATCGTGCGGACGGTTCAGGCGGCACAAGGCGCCAAGCTGCCGATCCAGGCGCTGGTCGACCGCGTCACGCTCTGGTTCGTGCCGGTCGTGATCGCGCTGGCGTTGGTGACTTTCGCCGTCTGGCTGAGCTTCGGCCCGAGCCCGGCTTTGTCGCATGCGCTGGTCAATGCCGTCGCGCTTTTGATCATCGCCTGCCCCTGCGCGATGGGTCTGGCGACCCCGACCTCGATCATGGTCGGCACCGGCCGGGGTGCCGAGCTCGGCATCCTGTTCCGGCAGGGTGATGCCTTGCAGGCGTTGAAGGACGTCCAGATCGTCGCGCTCGACAAGACGGGAACGCTGACCAAGGGCAAGCCGGAGCTCACCGATATCGAGCCGGCGAATGGCTTCGCGGCTGACGAGGTGCTGCGTCTTGTCGGCGCGGCCGAGAACCGCTCCGAGCACCCGCTGGCGCAGGCGCTGGTCGCGGCCGCCAAGGAGCGGAAGCTTGAACTCGCCGAGCCGGCCAACTTCGCCAGCGATCCCGGCCTTGGCGTCACCGCGACGGTCGAAGGCCGCAAGGTCGCGATCGGCGGCCGCCGGCTGATGGAAGAGGCGAAGCTCGATATCGCGCCCTTCGCCGCCCGCGCCAAGGCGCTGGCCGAGGCCGGCAAGACGCCGCTCTATGCCGCGATCGACGGCCGGATCGCCGCCGTCATTGCCGTCGCAGACGCGGTAAAGGAGACCACGCCCGCGGCCATCGCCGCCCTGCACAAGCTCGGCCTCAAGGTCGCGATGGTGACCGGCGACGACCGGCGCACGGCGGAAGCGGTCGCGCGCGGCCTCGGCATCGACGAGGTCTGGGCCGAGGTGCTGCCGACCGACAAGGCCGAGGTGGTGAAGCGCCTGCAAGGCCGCGGCGCGAAGGTCGCTTTCGTCGGCGACGGCATCAACGATGCGCCGGCGCTGGCCCAGGCCGATGTCGGCATCGCAATCGGCACCGGCACGGATATCGCGATCGAAAGCGCCGATGTCGTGCTGATGTCCGGCGATGTGATGGGCGTGCCGCGTGCGATCGCGCTGTCGCAGGCGGTGATTTCCAACATACGCCAGAATCTCGCCTGGGCCTTCGGCTACAATGCCCTGCTGATCCCGGTCGCGGCCGGCGTGCTCTATCCGGCCTTCGGCATCCTGCTCTCGCCGGTCTTCGCCGGGCTCGCCATGGCATTGTCCAGCGTCAGCGTCGTCAGCAATGCGCTCAGGTTGAAGCGTTTCAAGGTGGAGGCCTGAGATGAATATCGGCGAAGCCGCAACCCGTTCCGGCGTCAGCGCCAAGATGATCCGCTATTACGAGAGCATCGGCCTGATCACCCCGCCGGCCCGCACGGCCGCGCAATACCGGGTCTATGCCGCCGAAGACGTGCATACGCTGCGCTTTGTGCGCCGCTCGCGCGATCTCGGCTTTTCGCTGGAGGAGACGCGCGAATTGCTGGCGCTCTGGCGCGACAAGAGCCGGGCCAGCGCCGATGTGAAGAACCTCGCCATGGCGCA
The DNA here is from genome assembly GCF_016428755.1 of Allobosea sp. ASV33. Taxonomy (GTDB): domain Bacteria; phylum Pseudomonadota; class Alphaproteobacteria; order Rhizobiales; family Beijerinckiaceae; genus Allobosea. The sequence continues at coordinate 15,888 of NZ_JAELTI010000069.1, read as the reverse complement.
TGTGCGCGAGCTCGAAGAAAAGGCGGCCGAGCTCAAGGCGATGGCCGACACGCTGCGGCATCTGGCGACGCATTGCCATGGCGACCACCGCCCGGATTGCCCGATCCTCGCCGATTTCGCAGCTACCACGCCGACGCAAGGCAAAGCCTGAGACGCTGCTCCGCCATGCGCTGAATGTCTGGACGGGGCAGTGCGAGATTGCTCATATGCCGCGGCCCACCAGAGGCGGGTCCGGCCCGGCCACTTCGGCCCGTCGGGGAATCCGCCTCTCAACGAAAGACGGGGAGCGCCCAGGCGTTCTCCAGGCGGAACGACAATGGACAATCGAAACGATCTCTGGCGGCATGTCGATGCGAACAAGGAGCGCCTGATCGCGCTCTCCGACCGGGTCTGGGGCATGCCGGAGGTGTGCTACACCGAGAAGCGCTCCGTCGCCGAGCATATCGCGGAGCTGAAGCATCAGGGCTTCAGGATCACCGAAAACGTCGCCGATATCCCGACCGCGGTGATCGGCGAGGCCGGCGAAGGCGGCCCGGTCATCGCCTTCCTCGGTGAGTACGACGCCCTGCCCGGCCTGTCGCAGGAAGCCGGCGCCTCCGAGCACAAGGAGATCGAGGCCAACGGCCATGGCCATGGCTGCGGCCATAACCTGTTGGGCTCGGCCGCGATGCTCGCCGCCGTGGCGATGAAGGAATGGCTCGCCGAGAAGAAGATCCCCGGCCGCGTGCGCTATTATGGCTGCCCGGCGGAGGAAGGCGGCGCCGCCAAGGCCTTCATGGTCCGCGCCGGTGCCTTCGACGACGCCGATGTCGCCATTTCGTGGCACCCGTCGAGCTTTTGGGAGGTCGCTCCGGCCCTCGCCTTGGCCAATACCCGCGCCGATTTCGTCTTCACCGGCCGCGCCTCGCATGCCGCTGCCGCGCCGCATCTCGGCCGCTCGGCGCTCGATGCCGTCGAGCTGATGAATGTCGGCGTCAACTATATGCGCGAGCACATGCCGTCGGACGCGCGGGTACATTACGCCCTGCTCGACACCGGCGGCATCGCGCCGAACGTCGTCCAGGCCCATGCCCGCGTCCGCTACTCCATCCGCGCGCGTGACCTGCGCGGCATGCTGGAGCTCGTCCAGCGCGTGAAGAAGATCGCCGAAGGCGCGGCGCTGATGACGGAAACCAAGATGGAGATGCGCATCGTCAGCGCCGTCTCCGATCTCGTCGCCAACACACCGCTCGAAGAGGCGATGCACAAGGTGATGGGCGAACTCGGCGCGCCGCATTTCGACGATGCCGACAAGGCCTATGCCGAGAAGATCCGCGCGACGCTCTCCCCGCAGGAGATCGCCTCGATCTGGCGCACCATCGGCATGCCCGATACCGGCGTCCCGCTCGCCGACTTCCTCGTGCCGCGCGACGCCAAGCGCAACCCGGCGATCGGCTCGACCGATATCGGCGACGTGAGCTGGGCGGTGCCGACCGTGCAGGCCCATGCGCCGACGGTCGCGATGGGCACGCCGTTCCACACCTGGCAGGTGGTGGCGCAGGGCAAGTCCCCCGCCGCGCACAAGGCGATGGTCCATGTCGCCAAGGCGATGGCCGCGACCGGCGCCGCCGTGCTGAGCGACCCGGCCCTGATGGCCGCCGCCAAGGCCGACCACAAGGCGCGCCTCGGCAAGGAAGGCTACACCTCGCCGCTGCCTCCCGAAGTCAAGCCGCCGCTGACGATGTCGCTGGGCTGATCATCGGCCCTCGGAAACATCCAGAAAACGCTGGTCATCCCGGACGAAGCGTAGCGGAGATCCGGGATCCATGCCTGAAGCTTCCCAGGAAGCGTTCCGGAATGGATCCCGGGTCTCCCTGCGGTCGGCCAGGATGACTTTTTTGTTTGAACTTCGGCTCCACAGGCCAATTGAACGAACACATATGATCCGGGAGAATGCGCCCCTGCCGCACGCCGGCAGAATCGCCACCCGGAGCCAGCATGGATCGCACTGAGGAATCGGAAGACAGCCTCGGCCGGCATCACCGCACGGCCAGCGGCCAGGCCGATTCCGCCGTTCCCGCGCCGGTCGACCTCGCAGGCTATGTGCTGGACGAGCAGTTCGGCTTCCTGCTGCGGCAGATGCAGCAGCGCTATGTCGCGATGTTCATGGAGATGATGGGCGCGGACGGGCCGACGCCGCCGCAATTCGCAGTGCTGTGCCGACTGGCCGTCGATGGCCGGATTTCCCAGAACCAGCTCGGCCGCATGACCGCGATGGACCCGGCCACGATCCGGGGCGTGGTGACGCGTCTTGCCGAACGCGGACTGGTCGAGCGCCTGCACGATCCCGACGACAAGCGCCGCGTGCTGGTGCAGCTCGGCCAGCGCGGCCGCGAGCTGCTGCCTGTCTATGTCGAGCGCGCCAAGGCGATCACCGTCGCAGCACTCGATCCGATGGCGGAACCGGAGGTCGAGCCGCTTCTCGACGTGATGCGTCGCCTGCTTTCTGGCTTCAGACCGCCAGATACTGGCTCCGCGCCGCCTCGTTAGTCTTGAGCGCCGCCATCGTATCGTCGAAGCGGATCAGGCCCTTCTCGATGATGACGGCGCGGTCGGCGATGCTGCCGGCGAAATGCAGGTTCTGCTCGGACAGCAGGACCGACAGCCCCTCGCCTTTCAGCACGCGAATGGTCTGCGCCATCGCCTCGACGATGACCGGTGCGAGCCCCTCGGAAGGCTCGTCAAGCAGCAACAGGCGTGGATTGCCCATCAGCGTGCGGGCGATGGTCAGCATCTGCTGCTCGCCGCCGGACATCGCCCCACCCGGTCGGTCCCGCATGCGGCCGAGATTGGGGAAGAGCTCGAAGAGACGCTCCGGCGTCCAATGCGGCGCGCCAATGCGGGGCGGCTGGCGGCCGACTTCGAGGTTCTCCATCACGGTCAAATCCGAGAAGACCCGCCGGTCCTCCGGGACATAGCCGATGCCGAGCCGGGCGATCTGGAAAGGCTCACGGCCGGCGATCTCCTTGCCTTCGAAGCGGATGGAGCCTTGCGGCTCGGGCACCAGCCCCATCACCGTCTTCATCGTGGTGGACTTGCCAGCGCCGTTGCGGCCCATCAGCGCGACGACCTCGCCGGCTCCGACCGCAAAGCCGACGCCGTGCAGGATCTTGGCGCGGCCATACCAGGCCTCGACGCCGGAGAGTTCGAGGAGCGCCGTCATCAATGCCCTCCCGAGGTCGCGCCGGAGCCGAGATAGACCGCGCGCACCTGCGGGTCGTTGCGCACCTCGGCGCTGGTGCCCGATGCGATCAGGCGGCCGCGATCCAGCACCAGCACGCGATCGGCATGGGCGAAGACGACATCCATGTCGTGCTCGGTGAACAGCACGGCGATGCCGCGCTGCCTGGCGATGCGGGCGGTCAGTGCCATCAGCGCGATGCGCTCCTGCGGCGCCATGCCGGCGGTGGGCTCGTCCATCAGCAGCAGCTTCGGCTCGTTGGCGAGCGCCACCGCAAGCTCGACGCGCTTCAGATCGCCATAGGCGAGCACCCCGCAGGCGCGCTCGGCTTGCTGCGTCATACCGACCTGATCGAGCAGTGCATTCGCCGGTTCGAGCCGGCGCTGGTCGGCGCGGCCGAACAGGCGCCAGGTCTTCCCGGCATGGGAGATCAGCGCCATCTGGACGTTCTCGCGCACGGTCATCGAGGCGAAGGTCGCAGTGATCTGGAAGGTGCGGCCGACGCCGAGGCGCCAGATCTTGCGCGGTTCGAGCCCGGTGATCGGCTTGCCGGCCAGCAGGACTTCGCCGCGATCGGGCCTGAGCTGCCCGTTCAGCATGTTGAAGCAGGTCGTCTTGCCGGCGCCGTTCGGGCCGATCAGCGCGACCAGCCGACCAGCCTCGACCGCGAAGGAGACGCCGTCGACCGCCTTCACGCCGCCGAAGGATTTGGCGAGGTCGCGAGCTTCCAGAACAGGGTGCATGGGCGCGTTCATGCGGTTGCCGTCGCTTGCGCGGCGCTCTCGCGCCGGGCGCGCCAGAACAGCCAGGTACCGACGAGGCCGCGCGGGAACAGCACCACCAGCAGCACGATCGAGAGACCCAGCGCGAAGCGCCAATAGGCCGTCATCTTCGCGAGCTGTTCGTTCAAGCCCATATAGGCGAAGGCGCCGACGACCGGTCCGGCGACGGTCTGCACGCCACCGAGCAGCACCATCAGCAGGGCATCGACCGAGCGTGGGATCGCCATATAGGTCGGAAAGACCGAGCCTTTCGAGAAGGCGAAGAGCCCGCCGGCAATGCCGGCAGCGATCGCGGCGATGACGAAAGCGGCCCATTGCAGCCGTCCGACATCGAGCCCGATCGCCTCCGCCCGCAAGGGGCTGTCGCGGCCGGCGCGCAGGGCATAGCCGAAGGGCGCGAAGATGATCACGCGCAAGGCAACGATGACGAGTACGGCGATCGTGAGCGCGAGATAGTAGAACACCGTCTTGGGCACCGCCCAGGCCGAGGGCCAGACGCCGAGGATGCCGTTGTCGCCACCGGTGAGGTCGACCCATTGGAAGGCGGTCGCCCAGGCGATCTGCGCGAAGGCCAGCGTCAGCATGGCCAGATAGACGCCCGAGAGCCGCACGCAGAACCAGCCGAAGATCGCGCCCGCGATACCGGCCATCAATGGCGCCAGCATCAGCGCCTCCTCCATCGGGCTGCCCAGCCATTTCACCGCCAGCGCCGCGCCATAGGCGCCGAGCCCGAAATAGGCGGCATGGCCGAAGGAGATGATGCCGCCCGGCCCCAGCAGCAGATGCAGCGAAGCGGCGAAGATCGCGAAGATCACGAGATCGGTCAGGGTCAGGATAAGATGATCCGGCACGACGAGCGGCGCGAGCACCAGCAGCGCGAGTGCCACGGCTCCGAACAGCTTGGCCGCGCCATCGGCCGGGCGCAGCAGGAAGAGCTGGCCGGCATGGCCGCGCGGCTCGATGCCGGCCTTGCCGAGCAGGCCATGCGGCCGGACGATCAGCACCGCCGCCATCACCAGGAAGACGAGAACCAGCGTGATTTTCGGCAGGATCAGGATGCCGAAGGCGTGGAGCACGCCGATCAGCACGGCGGCGAGATAGGCCCCCGTCACGCTGCCGAGCCCGCCGACCACCACGACCACGAAGGCCTCGGCGATCATCGACAGGTCCATATGGAGATTGATCGCCTCGCGCGGGAGCTGGAGCGCGCCACCCAGCCCCGCCAGCGCGGCGCCGAAGGCGAAGACCGAGGTGAAGAGCAGGCGCTGGTTGACGCCGAGTGCGCTGACCATCTCGCGATCCTGCGTCGCCGCCCGGATCAGCACGCCCCAGCGCGTGCGGTGGAACAGCAGCCAGATCAGGCCGAGCACGAGCGGCCCGATCGCGATCAGGAAGAGCTCGTAGCTCGGGAAGCGGTTATCGAACAGGATGACGAAGCTGCGGAATCCCGGCGCTCGCGGGCCGAGCCTGTCCTCCGGCCCCCAGGTCGCCAGCGCGATATCCTGCAGCATCAGCACGACGCCGAAGGTCGCGAGCAGCTGGAACAGCTCCGGCGCCTGGTAGATCCGCCGGAGGATCAGGACCTCGATCAGTACGCCGGCAACGCCGGTGAGCAGCACGGCGAGGATGACACCGCCCCAGAATCCGAGTGGATCGGCCGGCCCGAGCCAGGTCACCAGCGTGAAGGCGAGATAGCCGCCCAGCATGTAGAGCGAGCCATGGGCGAAGTTCACGATGCGCGTGACGCCGAAGATGATCGACAGCCCGCACGCCACGAGGAAAAGCGACGATGCCGAGGCCAGGCCGTTCAGGGTCTGGGTGAGGACGAGATCAAGCATGTCGTCTCGGGGGAGCCATCGGTCGGAGACGGTAGGAGCCGGGCGACGGGTTGCCCGGCCATGACGGTGACGCACGCAGGCGCAGAGAAGCGTAGACCCGAGAATCTCAGGCCGGAAAAGGCTTGGGAGCCTCACGCGGCAGGAGATGCTCGGGTCAGGCCCGAGCACGACGCACTGGTCTTGATCGGTCTCACACGGCCGGCCGCAGCTTGCGGACCTCGTCGTCGCTGGGCAGGTATTTGGCGCCGTCGCGATAGCTCCAGTCGACCATCACGCCCTTGCCGTTTTTCTGCGCGCTCTTGCCGACATAGGCGCCGAGCGTCGACTGGTGGTCGATCTTGCGGAACTCGATCGGGCCGAAGGCCGAGCCGAATGTCAGCCCTTCGAAGGCATCGACCAGCTTCTCGTTGTCGGTGGAGGCTGCCTTCGTCAGCGCTGCTGCGATGGCCTGCACTGTCTCGTAGCCGACGACCGAGCCGAGCCGCGGATAGTCGTTGTACTTCGCCTTGTAGGCGTCGCGGAACTTGACGTGCTCCGGGGTCTGCAGATCGGCATGCGGATAGCCGGTGATGATCCAGCCCTCCGGCGTTTCGGCGCCGAGCGTGTCGAGATATTCCGGCTCGCCGGTCAGCATCGAGACAACCTGGCGCCCCTCGAACAGGCCGCGCGTGTTGCCGGCGCGGACGAAATTGGCGAGGTCGACCGCGAAGGTGACGTTGAAGATCGCCTCGGGCTTGGCCGCCTCCAGCGCCTGGACGGTGGCGCCGGCATCGATGCGGCCGAGCGCCGGGAACTGTTCGGCGACGAAGGTCACGTCCGGGCGCGCCTTCAGCAGCAATTCCTTGAACCATTTCACCGCGGACTGGCCGTACTCGTAGTTCGGCGCGACGATCGCCCATTTCTTGGCCGGGAGCTTGGCGGCTTCCTCGACCAGCATCGCGGCCTGCATGTAGGTCGAAGGCCGCAGGCGGAAGGTGTAGCGGTTGCCTTTCGACCAGACGAGAGCATCGGCCAGCGGCTCGGAGGCGACATAGAGCCGCTTGTTCTGGTTGGCGTAGTCGGCGAGCGCGAGGCCGACATTGGAGAGGAAGCCGCCGGCGATGATGTCGACCTTCTCGGCGGTCGCGAGATCGGCGGCATGGCGCACCGCGTCCTCCGGCTTGCCGGCATCATCGCGGAAGACGGTCTCGAGCTTGCGGCCGAGCACGCCGCCGGCCGCGTTGATCTGTTCCTGCGCCAGTTCCCAGGCCTGCCGATAGGGTTTCAGGAAAGCCGGCTGCGCGGTATAGGAGTTGATCTCGCCGATGCGGATCGGCCCCGCGCCCTGGGCGCGCGCCAGCGAGGGGACGCCGAGGGCGAGCGTGCCCGCGACGAAACTGCGACGATCGATCTGCATGAGGGGTAGTCCTTCGCCTCGCTGCGGCTGCAATCCGCGCCGATACCGCTCGCACCGGATCGGGCGAAGCGGATTTCATATGCATACATATGAATGAGGATATCCGGGCGCTTGTCAATCTGCCTTTCTTGCAACGCAGCAGATGAGCAGGCGACTGACGGCAGCTTGCGCGGTTTTGCGCAAAAACCCCGAAAGCCTTTGATTTTATTTGGAAAACGAGCCGCCCAAAAATAAGTCAGCGATGCTGCCCTTTTGATCTTGCGGACGCGCTCGGAGCCTCCTATCTAGATCGCAGCGCAGCAGAGATGTTGCGCCGCCCTCCTTGGGCGTTTCCTCCCTAGACTTGGGCTGCGCTTCTGGCGTGGCCCTTTTTTCTTGTCGGGATGGGAGCGGCCTACCAGCGTCGGCCATAACCCCAGCCGTAGCCATAGCCCCAAGGTCCACCGAAGGACGCGTCGAAGCGATCGAAGCGGCGGCGCCGCTCGGCCGCACGATCGAGATCGAGCTCCATCAGGCAGTTCGAGAAAGCCTCTCCCGGCGTTCGGAAGCCGTAGGAGCGGCAGCGCTGCTCATCCATCGCGCGGTATTCGGCTTCGGTGGTGACGCAGCCGCTCAACGCCATGGCCAGCATCGCGCCGGCAGCGAGCCTGATGATCGTCATCGCGCTTCTCCTCTCGCGCTCTTCTCCGTCCTACGCGCAGACGGCCTTGCAGTTCCCGCACCCAGTCTAGCGCGAGAACTTGATCGGCACAGTCAGCGAGATCGCGCCGCCGCCCAAGCCCTCTGGCGGAGCCGGGACCGGATTGGCGCGGCGGATCATCGAGACCGCCTCCTCGTCCAGCGCCGCATCGCCGGAACCGCGCACGAGCCGGGCCGAGAGCACGCGCCCGCCCCGGTCGATGCTGAAAGCGACCTGGACCGTACCGGGGCTGGCGCCGCCGGGGAAGCGCTTGTAGCGGTTGAGATGGGCCATCAGCGAGCCGCGCCAGCTTGCCGTCGCGGCCGGAGACGGCGATGACGCGCCAGAATTCGGAGCCGCGGCACGCGGCGCAGCCTGCTCCTGCGCAACCGGCGCCGAGGTCTGCTCCGCCTTCGGCTTGTCCGGCCGGACCGGCTTCTTCTTCTCGGCGATCTTGGGTTTCGGCTTCGGCTTGGGTTTCTCCGGCGGCGGCGGCTTCGGCGCTTCCTTCGGCGGCGGCGTCAGGATCGCCGCGGCGTCCGGCAATGGCGGCAATTCGGGAATCTTGATCTCGGGCTCGGGAATCGCGACGGGCTGCGGTTCCGGCGGAGGCGGCTCGATCTCCTTGGGCTGCTCGACCGGCTCGGGCGGCGGCGGTTCCGGCTCGGGCTGCGCCTCGGCCATTTCCGGGCCGGGCGCGACCTCCTGCGGCGGCGCTTCCGGCGCGACGGCGAGCGGCGCGAGCTCGATCATCACGGCGGCGGGGGGCGAACCCATCGCCGCCTCGGCCCGCTGCCAGTTGGCGACGACCCAGCCGGCCGTGCCATGGGCGCTCGCGACGACGAGCGCAGCCAGGCTCCAGCGCAAGGCGGCCGGCGCGAAACGGGAAAGCGATGGGCGTTCCATGCTCATGGCTTCGGCCCCGCAGCAGCCCCCTGCCCGGTATCTTCCAGACCGACCAGCGCGATCTTGAGATAGCCGGCATTGCGCAGCAGGTTCATCACGTTCATCAGCTCGCTATAGGCGACGCTGCCGTCCGCCCGCAGGAACACGCGCTGCTCGCGGTCGCGATTCGTCTTCTGGTCCAGCGCCGCCTGCAGCGCCTCGCGCGGCACGGGATCATTGCCGAGCGCGAGCGTGAGATCGCCCTTCACGGTCAGGAACATCGGCGTATCCGGCCGCGGCTGCGGCTGCGCGTTCGAGACCGGCAGATCGACCGCGACATCGACGGTCGAGAGCGGCGCGGCGACCATGAAGATGATCAGCAGGACGAGGATCACGTCGATGAATGGCGTGACATTGATGTCGCTGACCTCGCCGAGGTCGCCGTCCTGCGGGTCCTTGAGGGAGACGCCCATGGCTCACTCCGCCGGAACGAGCGGTGCGGACGCCACGCTCGTTGCCGAAGCAGACGATGCCGAGGCCGCACGCGGGGCCGGCGCGACGGCGCGCTGGCGGCGCTCCAGATCGCGCGAGAGATGGCGCAGGATCTCGCCGGAAGCATCGGAGAGCGTGGCGCGGTAGCCGGTGATCGCGCGGGCGAAGACGTTGTAGATGATGACGGCGGGGATGGCGGCGACGAGGCCGATCGCGGTCGCCAGCAGCGCCTCGGCGATGCCCGGTGCGACGACGGCGAGATTGGTCGTCTTGGCCTGACTGATGCCGATGAAGGAATTCATGATGCCCCAGACCGTGCCGAACAGGCCAACGAAGGGCGCGGTCGAGCCGATCGTGGCGAGCAGGCCGGTGCCGCGCGCCATGGAGCGGCCGGCGCGCGCCTCGATCCGCGACAAGGCGATGGCGACGCGCTCCTTGATGCCGTCCTCGCCGAGATCGGCCGAGCGGCGGGTTTCGGACAGGGCGGCGTTCAGCAATTGGCCGACCGCGCCGCGTAGCTTGCCGCTCTTGCCGGCGGCAGCGCCTGCGGCCTCGCCCAGGTTCTCGGCGGCCTCGATGCGGCGCAGCGCCCGCCCGGCGGAGCGCTTGGCCGCCGCCAGCTCCATCGCCTTGGCGAGCCAGATCGTCCAGGTCACCAGCGAGGCGAAGGCGAGCCCGAGCATCACGCCCTTCACGACGATATCGGCCGCCATGAACATGCCCCAGGGCGACAGGTCATGCGGCAGGGTCGCCGTCATCGCCGGAGCTGCCACGGGCGCCGCCGGATTGCCGAGGGCCAGGGGCGGATGGGCAGTGCTCGGCGGATTGATGCCGAGCTGAGGCAAGGCCGGCGGAAGCGGATTGGTCGGCGTCGTCGGCTGGGCCTGCGCCGCGGGCGGGGCCGTCTCGGACGGCGCCTGGGGTGCGGGCTGCACCGGCGCCTGCGCCTGCGCCACGACGACGGACAGGCTCAGCGCGACAAGAGCCAGACGAAACGCACGCATCATCACAAATCCAGCCTTCTCCGGAGGAGCGCGGCCCGGGCTTTTCCGGTTCCGCAGCCTTGCCGCAGGCACTAGGGCACCCGCAGCTTCCTCATTGGAATCATTACAAAAAAAGACTTGCAGCGGCGTCGCTGCATATGCGATACGCCTGTTCGAATCGGACGGGCATGTCAAGAAAAAGCGGCTCGCCGGCGATGGCCCCGGACGGGTCCCGGCCATGGCAATTCAGGCCTGCCCGCGCTCCCGGACCGCCCTCACATATCCGCTATTCGGTGAATGCAGGGCGGGCTCGCCGGAGCGCTCGCGTCAATTGCGCTCGGGCCGATCGATCTCGGCCTGAAGCGCCGCCAGATGCTCGGCAGCGGCTTCCGCGGCTGCGTGCTCGACCGCCCGGAATCGCAGGATCAGGGCTTCGCCCAGCGCGGTCAGCCTGGCGCCGCCGCCATTGCGCCCGCCGACCTGGCGCTCGACCACCGGCTTGCCGAAGAGCACGTTCAGTTCCTCGACCAGCTCCCAGGCGCGCCGGTAGGACATCTCCATCGCCCGGCCGGCCGCCGAGATCGAGCCATGCCTTGCGATATTCTCGAGCAGCGCGATCTTGCCGGGGCCGATCCTGCCCTCGGGATCGAGCTGGATGCGCAGGCTCAGCGAGGGCATCGCCGGCTCAGGAGGCTTTGGCCAGGGCGAACTCGGCGCCCTCCCCGCAGGCGGCGAGCCAGATTGCCGCAATACGCTCGATCCCGGCCTGGTCGTCGGCGTCGAAACGCGCCGGTGACGGGCTGTCGAGGTCGATCACGCCGATGACGCCGTCGCGGCCGACGAGCGGCACGACCAGTTCGGATCGCGAGGCGGCATCGCAGGCGATATGGCCGGGGAAGGCATGGACATCCTCGACCAGCATCGATTTTTGCTGGGCAACGGCCGCGCCGCAGACGCCCTTGCCGACGGGAATGCGGACGCAGGCCGGCTTGCCCTGGAACGGGCCGAGCACCAGCTCGCCTGAACGCATGATGTAGAACCCGGCCCAGTTCAGGTCCGGCATCATCTGGAACAGCAGCGCCGAGGTATTGGCGGCGTTGGCGATGGCATCGCTCTCGCCGGCCAGCAGGGCTTCGAGCTGCGCTTCGAGCTCGCGGTAGAATTCCGGCTTGCTGCCGCCGTCGATGCTGCGTGCCTCGAACATGATCCTGACGCCTCGCTTGCCTGCGCTCTCGAAATCCAGCGCCGGTTCCTACCACCATCGCCCCGGCCGCGCCATCGAAGAGGCCCTGTAGGGCAACCGCAGATCGTTCTGACCGGCGCGACTTTTGTCATTCCGGGGCTTCGCAGAGCGAAGAACCCGGAACCCACGACTGGGTGTGCCCTTGTCATCAGGTGTAAGAGGCCTCGCCCAGTCGTGGGTTCCGGGTTCGCGCCTGTGGCGCGCCCCGGAATGACAAGCGCGTGGTTCGCCCCCTTGCGATCAACCGAGGCCAGACCCCTTCCCCGCGCCATGCGGATCGTGGCAATCCTCGCCCGCGCTTGACCGGATAGGGAATCGATCTTGGACGAGGATGCCCGGCAAATCCGCATCGCAGCCGCCTTGCTGACCGACGCGCGCGGGCGCCTGCTGCTCGTCCGCAAATCCGGCACCGCCTGGTTCATGCAGCCGGGCGGCAAGATCGAACGCGGCGAGGAACCCTTCGCCGCGCTCGCCCGCGAACTCCGCGAAGAGCTGGGTCTGGCCGTCGCGCCGGACGCCGCGCGCCATTGCGGACGCTTTTCGGCCCCAGCGGCCAACGAACCGGGCTTCACCGTGGAAGCCGAGCTCTACGCCCTGCCTCTCAACGGTGAAGCCCGGTCGGCGGCGGAGATCGCCGAGATCGCCTGGCTCGAACCCGACGCGACCGCCACGCTTCCCCTCGCCCCGCTGACACGTGATCACGCCCTGCCGCTCTGGCGGTCCATGCTGACGGAGACATCCCGATGAACGATGTGATCTCGAGCCCGCGCCGGGCCGATGGCAGCGCCGGCGATGCCGATTACGGCCGCATCGGCCAGGGCTATGCCTCCTATCGCCAGCCCGAGCCCGCCATCGCAGCGCTGATCGAGGCGGCGCTCGGCCCGGCCCGGCGGGTGCTCAATGTCGGCGCGGGCGCCGGGTCCTACGAGCCGCGCGGCCGCGACATGATCGCGGTCGAGCCCTCGGCCTCGATGCGAGCACAGCGCCCGGCCGATATCGTCGCCGCGATCGACGCCACGGCGGAGGCCCTGCCCTTTCCCGACGGGCATTTCGACGCGAGCATGGCGACCTTCACCGTGCATCAATGGCAGGATCTCGATGCCGGCCTGCGCGAGATGCGACGGGTGACGCGCGGCCCGGTCGTCATCCTCTCCTGCGATCCCGATCTGGTGCAAGCCTTCTGGCTCGATCACTACGCACCGGAGGTGCTGGCCACCGAGGCGCGACGCTATCCCTCGCTCGGCCATATCGGCACGGTGCTCGGCGGTGATGTCGAGATCGTCGCGGTGCCGATTCCGCTTGGCTGTCGCGACGGCTTCAACGAGGCCTATTACGGCCGGCCGGAACTCTTCCTCGATCCGGGCGCGCGCTCGGCCTGCTCGGCCTGGAGCTTCGTCGATGAGGCCGAGAGTGCGGCCTCGATCGAGAGGCTGCGCCAGGATCTCGCATGCGGCGCCTGGGACGATTGCTACGGCTTCCTGCGCAATCAGCCGAGCTTCGACGGTTCGCTGCGCCTCGTCGTCGCGCGGCCCTGATCCGTCAGCAGAAGGGCCGGATCTCCTGCGAGAACCGGCCCTCCAAAATCATAGACAAAACCTTGTCATCCCGGACGCCGCGGAGCGGGGATCGGGCTTCCTGCCTGAGCCTCAACCGGAGGCCTATGGAATGGATTCCGGGTCAAGCACGGGATGGTTGGGTGTTTCCGGGGGGAATTCCCAAACCCAGGAAGGGTTTTCAACCCGCCTCTGGCGACGATCCTCAGGATCGGAAGTCAGCCCGCCGCGGCGGCTTCCCGGAAGCGACTGACGAAATCTTCGAGAGTGGCGCGATCCGTGTCCGAGATCGCCCAGTAAGTGAATGCCCCGTCGGCCCAGCGGATCAGGGAAAAGCCGCCGGCGGACCGCTCGGCTCCAGCCGGTATGGAGGCGGTTCTGCCGTCCTGTGGGGCGGCCACGAGGCTGATCAGATGCTCGCGGTGCTTGTAGACGAGAGCCGGAATCGGCTTGTCCGCGATCACCTCGATACGGCCGCCCAGGAGTGAAAAGCCGTCCTTTACGAGGTCGGGCGCCGCGGGCGACAGGCCGATGCGGGCGTCGAGCCAAGGCTTGACCGTATGCCGGTCCGACGAGGCGACGTCCACAGGGCTTGCGGCCAGCAGGCTGCGGCGATGGCTGCTGGCGACGGCGGCAGCGAAGCTGTCCGGCGCGTCGCGTGTCATCGCCCATTGGGTCAGCCCGCTCGTCAGAACGGCGGTGACCAGGATCGAGGCCGCCATGGCACGCCAGCCACGCCAAGCGGAGTGAGCAGATGCTGGCCGTGCCGCCGCCTGGGAGGCAACGCCCAGCGCAGCGATGCGGGCCTGGAACGCATCGCTGACGTCGGGGCGAGGCAGGTTGCGAACAGCAGTTTGCAAGGCCGCAATGCGAGCGTGCTCGGCCGCGAGCGCCGGATCATCCGCCAGTCGACGCTCCAGAGCCAAGGTCGTGGCGGCATCGAGCTCGCCATCGACCAGGGCATGAAGCAGCAACTGAAGGTCCGCAGGATCCGACGGCAATTCCATATTTTTTCTCATCGGCTCCCCCCGAGCTGCGCCGCAAGCTGCGCGCGCGCCCGCGACAGCCGCGACATCACGGTACCCAGCGGCACATGGAGCATCGCCGCGATCTCCCGATAGCCGAGGCCGTTGACGTCCCGCAGCACGAGAACCTCACGAAACGGGTGCGGCAGCAGCGTGATCGCAGTTTCAAGCGCGGCCACGTCCGCCTTGGCGATCAAGGCCGCCTCCGGCGTGCCGGCATCCGTGTCGGCGTCGGCGGCCAATGCGTCGAGATCGGCGAGGTCGCCGACGGCGACGACGCGACGCGGGTGATTTCGCGCGAGCCAGGCATAGGAGGCATTGCGCACGATCGTCAGCAGCCAGGCGCGCGCATTGCCGCCGGCGTAGGTCGCCAGTCCCTTATAGGCCTTCAGGCAAGCCTCCTGCACGACGTCCTCAGCGTCATCGGCATTGCCGGTCAACCAGCGCGCAAGCGCCAGCGCGTCGGAGAGATGGGGAAGAACCACCTCGCTGAAGCGCTCCGCCGAGGTCTTGCCGGTCAACACCGCGACATCATCCGCTTCTCCCGGCACCACGCACCTCACGGAGTGACGGTGATGGTACCTTGCATATGCGGGTGAAGCGCGCAGAAATACGGAAAATCACCCGGTTTCGTGAAGGTGAAGACGTAGGAATCTCCGGTGTCGAGCGCCTTGGACCGGAACGAGCCGTCATTCGCCACGACGACATGGGGAATGTCGTCGTCGTTCTGGAATGTCACAGTCGCCCCGGCCTTCACCGTGAGCAGCTTGGGGGCAAAGGTGAAGTTGTCGATCTTGACGCGCGCGGCATCCGCGGCCCGCAGAGGGGCCTGCGCCATAACGACGATGCCGAGACAGACAAGGGCGCAGGCAAGCGGTCGGGAGCTGACGTTTATGCGGATCATGGGAGGCATCCTTCTATGCGCCGCGCGGTTCAGGGGCCTGCGAGGGTGCTGTCGATGATCGCGAGCTCCTCCTTGCCTCGCTTCACCGCGACCTGGGTGATACCGAGAAGAGAGCGCAACTGGCCGGCCGGCACGGTCATCGGTCCCGGTGATGGCGCGGTGCCGGGTGCGGGCTGCGGGAAAGCGGTCGAAAGGGCCGTGTGGAAAGTGACGTTGCCCTCCACCTTCTGCATGATCTGGTGAATGTGGCCGTTGAGCACGGTAACCGAGCCGAAGCGCTTGAGTAGAGCCAACGCCTGCGCCGCATCGTCGGTGCCCCAGCCCCATTCCGGGTAGACCGCCCAGAGCGGGATATGGGCGAAGACGACGATCGGCGTCGAGGCGCCGACGGCTTTGAGGTCGTCGGCCAGCCAAGCGAGCTGGTCTGCACCGAGATTGCCGAGGCCCCCCGCCTTGAGATTGACGACATTGACCAGGCCGATGAAATGCACGCCGTTCTGGTCGAAGGAATACCAGCCGGCGCCCTTGGTGCCCGCGCCGTAGCGATCGAGATAGGCGCGCCCGTTGTTCTCGTCGATGATATCGTGCTCTCCGGGCACATAGTGCACGTCGTACCCGGCGCCGCCGATGATCTGCCCGGCTGTATCGAACTGCGCAGCCGTGGACAGATGGGTGATGTCGCCGGTGTGGATCATGAAGGAGGGCTTTTTGGGCAAGGCTCCAACCTTGCCGACGGCTTCCTTCAACGTGTCGATGGCGTGCGGGTTGGCTGCCTTGTCGAAACCGATATGGCTGTCCGAGATCTGCAGGAACGTGAACCCCGTCGCCGTCTCGGCTGCGCTGGCCTCGCCGAGCAGGCCGAGCGACACGGGCACGCCACCCGAAACC